>CAZSYU010000137.1:0-8257 GCA_964611345.1 uncultured Pseudomonadales bacterium | reverse complement strand
GGATGGTAATCAGACGCTGGCGCAGCGGCTCGCCGGCGAACACCGCGCGCGCCAGTGCGTGTGCCGTCGCGACATTGATACAAACAAGACCTCCGGTTGTGAGTGGTGCGCTGCTGGCTATTGGCGCGCCGTCGGTTGGTGCCTCCTTGCTAAGCCCAAGACTTATGGCCAACACATGTTCTTCACCGCTCGCGTGGCCAGCCTTTAATTGCACGCGCCGAAACTCTACGGGCCGATCGAGTAGGTTGGTTATCCATGCGCTTTCCTGCTCAATGCTGGTCTGAAGGGTGCGTGCTAATTCGCTAACCAGTGCAGGTTTCTCAGGCAATGCGAGCACAATGCTCATGGCTGCATCAGCGTCTGCTGTGCTACCTGCGCAGACGCAAAAAGCGGCGAGTGCAGCACCCGCAATGATAGTTTTTGGTGTTTCTTGCAGCAGCGCCATATCGCTATTGTTGTCGGGTTCTGACTGCAGGCCATTGATAATCACTGCGCGTGCACCGGCCGCTGCCCGGAGCTTGTTGGCGGTGTCGAAGCGTCCGCCGCCAAGCCCGCATACACCGGCCGCCTGGATCTGTTGAATAACACGTTCGCGACTTGCCACGGTGTTCTGCAGTTGTGTGCGTGGCAGGGGCTGAAGTGTTTGAGTATTGGTCAGAGTGGGATCTGAGCTCATTGTGTTGCGTCCACCTGCACCATCGCAATGCAATCGACGGGGCAGGGTGCCACGCACAATTCACAGCCGGTGCAGTGTTCTGCCATTACGGTGTGCATGTACTTGTTGGCGCCGACAATGGCGTCGACGGGACAGGGTGGAATGCACAGCGCACAACCGATGCAGCGTGTTTCATCGATAATGGCCAGTAGCGCAACCGGCTCGCGCAGCACTGTGGTGGTGGCTGTGCCCAGTACGTCGGCCAGCGCTGCCACCGTGGTGGGACCGCCCGGTGGACAAAGATCGATAGCGGCGCCCTGAGCCACGGCTTCGGCGTAAGGTCTGCAGCCAGGATAACCGCATTGTGCGCACTGGGTTTGTGGCAGCAGCGCATCGATTGCATCGATAAGCTGGGTGTCGTCTTTGGGTAAGCGTGACTGTGCAAGACTCAACACAACGCCAACCAGCAGCGCGAGTCCCAGCAATACAGCGATACTAGTCATTGAGCTGATCATAGGCGCCGGTACATCAGTGAACACCCATGTTAGCGCGCGTCCATACCGGCAAAGCCAAGGAAGCCCAGTGCGAGCAGGCCAGCGGTTATGAGAGTGATAGGTGTGCCGGCAAATGATTGCGGCATGTCGGCGTGTTGCAGTTTCTCCCGCAGGGCGGCGAACAGAATTAGTACCAGCGAAAATCCAAGTGCGGCACCCAGAGCAAATACCATGGTCGCGAATAGCTCCAGTTGTTGGTTTTGCGACAACAGTACAACGCCAAGCACTGCGCAGTTGGTGGTAATAAGCGGCAGGTAAATACCCAGGAGTTTGTGCAGCAGTGGGCTCACGCTGCGTAAGTACAGTTCGGTAAACTGGACGGTCGCGGCAATGACTACGATATAAACAATAATATTCAGGTAGGTAAGGTCTAGGGGTACCAGCACGAAGTGGTAGAGCACGTGCGAAAGGGTGGCGGCAAGCGTCAGTACGAAGGCGGTTGCCATACTCATCGCAACAGCCGTGTTGGCGTTTTGCGTCACACCCATAAACGGACACAGGCCGAGAAACTGCGCCAGCACAAAGTTGTTGAACAGTGCCGCGCTCAGCAAAAGCAGGAGCAGCTCGGTCATGGCCTCAGGTGACCCGCATGCCGGGCTCGGCGCCGTCGTCGGGGCTTAGCAGGAAGATCTCATTCTCATCTTGCTTGCCTGAGCTTGCTGGAGCTGCGGCTAACACCATGCCTTCAGATAGGCCGAAACGCATTTTGCGCGGGGCGAGATTGGCAACGAGCACGGTGAGCTTGCCTTCGAGTTGCTGTGGGGTATAGGCCGACTTGATGCCAGAAAACACATTGCGCGGTTTGCCGTCGCCAATGTCCAGGGTTAGCTGCAGCAGCTTGTCAGCGCCCTCTACCGCTTGTGCCTGCACAATTTTTGCCACCCGCAAATCAACAGCGGCGAAGGCGTCGAAGTCGATGTATGGATCGTCAACAGCGATGTTGCTTGCGCTGGCTGGTGTTGGGGTGGAAGTGCTCTCGGCGCCTTCCTGAGCTTCCTGTTCTGCGGCGGCCACCATCTTGGCAACCGCAGAATCTTCGAGACGGGTAAGCAATGGTTTGAATTTTGCGATCTTTACCCCGGCAAGATACTCAGGCCCGCTTGCCCAGCTTAGCGGGCCCTGGTTTAAAAACGCCTCACTGCGCTCTGCAAGGGCGGGCACCACAGGTTTTAAGTAGGTGACGAGGACGCGGAACAGGTTGATACCCAACGAACACACGCGTTGTACTTCATCGCGCTTGCCTTCTTCCTTAATCATCTGCCAGGGCGCGTTCTCGGCAATGTACTGGTTCGCACGATCGGCAAGGGCGCTGATTTGGCGCATCGCCTTGCCGTACTCGCCCGTTTCGTAGTGGGCTGCCAGCTCATCAGATGCCGCCACAAAGTCATTCCATAGTGCCTGTTCTTCTGTGCCTGAAAAAGCGCTGAGATCACCGTCGAACTGTTTGTAGATAAAACCCGCACAACGACTGGCGATGTTTACCACTTTACCGACCAAATCGGAGTTCACGCGCTGGACAAAGTCCTCGAGGTTTATTTCTAAATCATCAGAATTGCCTGCCAGTTTGGTCGCGTAGTAGTAGCGCAGATATTCCGGGTCCAGATGATCCAGATAAGTGCGGGCGTTAATAAATAGGCCCCGACTCTTGGCCATCTTTGCGGCACCGACAGTGATAAAGCCGTGTGTGTGCAGCCTCGTTGGCGTGCGAAAACCAGCGGCATTCAGTACCGCGGGCCAGAACAAGCCATGAAAATTGATAATGTCCTTGCCAATAAAGTGATGCAGCTCGGTCTCGTCAACCTTGTCGGTGCCAAAAAAGTCATTAAACTTCAGATCCTGGCGAGTGCTGTCGATGTAATTCTTAAAACTCGCCATGTAGCCGATGGGGGCATCCATCCACACGTAAAAGTACTTGTTGGTGGTGCCGGGAATCAAAAACCCGAAGTAAGGTGCATCGCGAGATATGTCCCAGGGTTTGAGCCCTGCCTCCAGCCACTCCGCCAGTTTGTTGGCAACCTCCTTCTGTAGCGTGCCGCTTTTAGTCCAGGCATTCAGAAAATCCTGATACTGGGGTAAATCGAAGAAGTAGTGATCGGAGTTTTTTAGTACTGGCGTTGCCCCAGACAGTTTTGACCGAGGATTTTTCAGCTCTGTAGCGTCATAGGTGGCACTGCAGTTGTCGCAATTGTCGCCGTATTGATCGCTGGCGCCGCAGCGCGGGCAGTCGCCGGTGACAAACCGATCGGCTAGAAACAGTTCTTTGTCGGGATCGAAGAGTTGCTCGACCGAGCGAGTGAAAACGAGACCTTTGGCATCGAGTCGTTGGTAGATCAACTCAGAGTAGTGCTTGTTCTCGTCGGAGTGCGTCGAGTAATAGTTGTCATGGGCGACACCAAAATCTCGAAAGTCTGCGGCGTGGGATGCCCGAATGGCCTTGATCAGTTCTTCTGGCGTAGTGCCTTGTTCCTCGGCCTTCAACATGGTGGCGGTGCCATGCGTATCATCA
This sequence comes from uncultured Pseudomonadales bacterium, assembly GCA_964611345.1. Taxonomy (GTDB): domain Bacteria; phylum Pseudomonadota; class Gammaproteobacteria; order Pseudomonadales; family Azotimanducaceae; genus JALZVT01. Next base: position 4,542 of record CAZSYU010000137.1, on the reverse strand, counting down.
GCACAGACGTAGTGGCACTCATTGCCTCGCAGGCGCTGGTAGCGCACCCAGATGTCGGTCTGGATGTGTTCCAGCATGTGTCCCATGTGGATCGCGCCGTTGGCGTTGGGCAGAGCACTGGTGACCAGAATTCGGCGGCTGCCGTCTGGCTTGGCTGCCACGGCTGCGCCTCGTGCAGAGGCTTGGTTAGTAGTGTTCGCAGGCATTAGATTTGCGGCTTCGGACCAACGGCTAAGGGACATCGCGACTATACCGGGGGCACCGACCCCGCGCACGTATCCGCTATACTGCGCGGCCGTCCGCGGCAGAATTGCACAGGCAACCGCGTGGGCGCGCTGCTATCTATCGGAGTGACCTATGGCCAGTGAAGCGTCTGTGCAGCTTGCAGACTTTATCGACCCCTACCTTAAGCAATCCTGGGGCGAACTTAACGTTGAGTGCTATCTGAGTGCGGTGGCTAATGGCCACAAGGTGCGTGCCATATTGGGTTATCCGGCCCAGGGTATGCACCAACAGCTGAGTACCGCACTGGCCGACCACCTGGGCGGGCCCGTTGAACTAACCCTGGAGTTTGTTGCACCCACCCAGGCCAAAAGCATCCCCGGGGTAAAGCACATCATTGCCGTCGCCTCCGGTAAGGGTGGGGTGGGCAAATCCACCACCGCAGTCAACCTGGCGCTGGCACTGTCCCAGGAGGGTGCCAAAACCGGTTTGCTGGACGCCGATATCTACGGTCCCAGTCAGGGCATGATGCTGGGCGTGGCTGAACATCGACGTCCCGATGTGCGTGAGGTTGAGGGTTCTCAGCGGTTTGTGCCGGTGCGGGCGCACGGATTGCAGGCCATGTCGATGAGTTTTCTGGTCACCGATAAAACCCCCATGGTGTGGCGCGGGCCGATGGTGTCAGGGGCGTTGCAGCAGCTGATTAACCAAACGTTGTGGAATGATCTCGATTACCTGATTGTCGACATGCCGCCTGGCACCGGTGACATTCAGCTCACGCTGAGCCAGAGCGTGCCGGTGGCAGGCAGCGTCATTGTTACCACACCACAAGACATTGCTCTGCTGGATGCGAAAAAAGCCATTGAGATGTTTACCAAAGTGGATATTCCCGTGCTTGGTATGCTCGAAAATATGAGTGTGCATATTTGTCCCGAATGTGGCCATCACAGTCATATCTTTGGTGCGGATGGTGCGGCCGGACTTGCCGCAACCTACGATCAGGTCATCCTCGGTGCGCTGCCGCTGGACCTTGAGATTCGACAACTGGCGGACGCCGGCAAGCCCAATGTAGTGACAGACCCAACCAGCGATATCAGCCAGATTTATCGCTCGGCGGCGCGCCATATGGCGGCGCGTTTGTGGCAGCGCAGTGCTACAGAGCGCGCACCCACCATTCAATTTTCTGACGACTAGGAAGCAGCATGTCTATCAAAGCCGATCGCTGGATTCGCGATATGTCTCAAAACCACGGCATGATCGAGCCTTATGAGCCAGGGCAGGTACGTGAATCGGATGGACAAAAACTGATTTCGTATGGCACCTCGAGTTACGGCTACGATGTGCGTTGCTCGAGGCAGTTCAAGGTGTTTACTAACATCAACTCAGCCACCGTCGACCCAAAAGACTTTGATGAGGGTAGCTTCGTCGACGTTGAGGATGATGTGTGCATCATTCCGCCAAACTCTTTCGCGCTTGCGAGTACCGTCGAATATTTCCGTATTCCCAGCGATGTGCTGGTGGTGTGCCTGGGCAAATCAACCTACGCCCGCTGCGGGATCATTGTAAACGTGACGCCGCTTGAGCCCGAGTGGGAAGGTCACGTGACGCTCGAGTTCTCCAATACCACCACTTTGCCTGCGAAGATTTACGCGGGTGAAGGTGTAGCGCAGATGCTGTTCTTCCAGTCGGATGAGCAGTGTGAGGTTACTTACAAGAAGCGCGGTGGGAAGTATCAGGGTCAGCGCGGGGTAACACTCCCTAAACCCTAGCTTGAGGGCCTTGCCGCAGGAGCAACGAAGTCAGAAACTGCTTAGGCGATTAACAGCTGGCCCGCAGTTGGCGTGGTGTCCGCTGGCACCATCGTGCCAAGCCTTACCGGCGCTTCGGCGTTATTTTGCAGGGTTTGCAGCACTGCGTCTGCCTCGGTCGCTGGCACGCACAGCACAAAGCCGATGCCACAGTTGAACGTACGCAGCATCTCGTCTTCGGCCACATTGCCGGCCTGTTGCAGCCAGGCGAACAGCTCTGGCCAGTGCCAGGCATCCCGCTCGATTAGCGCGGCCAAACGGCCACTGGCGGCAGAATCTGGGGTGGCAGAATCTGGGCCAGGATCCGGATACATGCGCGGCAAGTTTTCCAGCAACCCCCCGCCGGTTATATGCGCCATGCCGTCGATCTGATGTTGCCGGGTAACGGCCAGTACGCTCTTGGCGTAGATGCGGGTCGGTGCCATCAGTTGTTTGATTAACGGATCATCAGAGGCAATCTCTGCCACTTCGAGCACCCGTCGAATCAGCGAATACCCGTTTGAATGGGCGCCGCTTGAAGGCAGCCCAATGAGAACGTGCCCCGGCTTGATTTTGCTGTTGTCGGTGATCTCGGCGCGCTCCACTACGCCCACACAAAACCCGGCCAGGTCGTAGTCGCCAGCCTGGTAGAACCCCGGCATTTCTGCGGTTTCGCCGCCGGCCAGTGTGCAGCCGGCGAGTTCGCAACCCCTGGCAATGCCATCTATCACGCGCGCTGCCGTATCGACATCCAGGGCTGCGGTGGCGTAGTAGTCAAGGAACAGGAAGGGCTCGGCGCCGGTCACCAGTACGTCGTTTACGCACATGGCCACCAGATCCTGGCCCACATCGTCGTGGCCATCGTGTTCAATGGCCAGTTTGAGCTTGGTGCCAACGCCATCAGTGCCTGTGACCAGTACTGGCTCTTTGTAGCGCGTCGGCAGGCTCGCCAGTGCCGCAAAGCCACCCACACTGCTGAGCATTTCAGGTCGACGGGTGCGCTTTGCCGCGGGCGCAATGCGGCCTACGAGTTCGTTGCCAGCCTCGATATCTACGCCAGCAGCCCTGTAGGTGAGGCCGTGCGCACCTGCAGGGTCTGGCGATTGTTTCTCTGGATCGGTTGCAGGGTCAGAGCTTAAGTTGGCCACGCTGGCAGTCCGGTAATTCGCGAGGGCGCGAAGTTTAGCAGACCTGCGTTAAACTGCGGCCCCAGACTGCCTTGCGATTCATTACAGAGACCCGCTGCGCGATGTTACCAAGCTTATGTTCCAGTTTTGAAAGTCAACCTGCTCGACGGGCACCCGGCCAGGTTCAGATCTGGCGCCTCCTCCGATCGGGGGCGGTCTTGTTGGGGGCTCTCCTAGTGGTGGCGCTGACCCCTGTGTCAGCCCAGGCCGCCCAGGCCGAAGACGTCAGAGCGCAGCTGTACAATGTGAGCGTTGATGTCGCCTCCCGCGGACTTGCCGATCGCAAGGTCGCTGCAGGGGCCGGATTGAACATTTTGCTGACGCGGCTATCGGGTCTTACCACGTTGCCCAACTCGCGAGCGCTGAGTGCCGCTCGGCGTTCACCCGATCGCTATTACAGCCAGTTTCGCTATGTCACAACCAACCGCGTCGATGAACTTGGACAGGGCGTTACTGAACTGCGCCTGAAGTACTCGCCCTCGGCGGTGAGGCGGTTGATGACGGTCGCCGAGCTGCCGCTGTGGACACTGAATCGTCCGCGGGTGGCGATCTGGTTGGCGGAGCGCGGTGCGGGTGGTACGACTCTTATCGACGACCCAGCGCACCCGGTGCTTGGGGCAGTTCTGGCGCGAGCCAGTTACCGCGGACTGCCAGCGGTAGTGCCTGGTTACACCGGTGTGAGTGCAAATGCGGTTTGGAATCGCGATAGAGCGGCACTGATCCGAGCGAGCAACGCCAGTGATGCTGACCTGCAATTGGTGGGGCGAGCGGAACAGCTTGGCCCAGACAACTGGCAAGTGCGCTGGACCACCTGGACCAGTGGTCAGGGCCGTAATCTGAACCTCTCTGGCGATCTTGCCAATGTGTCGACGCGGGCGATCGATATGGTGGTAGATCCGCAGGTACGACGTTTCACGGTCGCCGGGGGTGCGGGCAGTACGCTTGAGTTAGTGGTCGAGCGCGTTAGTGCGGTCGACGACTACGCGCAGGTACTTAAATATCTGGGTTCGCTGGGTTACGTTGAAAAAGTCGACGTGAGTTCACTGCGTGCCGACGAGTTGACCCTGCTAATAAACACCGCAAGCGACGCGGACAAATTTGCTTCGCTGTTGAAGTCCGATGGCCGCTTGCTGCCGAGCACACGCACGAATCGCTCGTCTCAAAATCTGGGCCCGATCTCGTCGCAGCCACCTGTAGAATCAGCGTCGGAGCCAGGGTCGAGCGCAGGTACCGCCAACGTTATCCCCATACCCGTAGTTGCGGAGGCTGTGTTGCGCATGGAGTGGCAAGGCTGAGCGATGCGACATATTCCGAACATTATTTCGGTTATTCGCATACTGCTGGTT
>CAZSYU010000136.1:0-8556 GCA_964611345.1 uncultured Pseudomonadales bacterium | reverse complement strand
GTGAATCGCAACACCACCGGGGCCGTGGTTGGCGTGCAGCCCTTTGGGGGTAGCGGGTTATCTGGCACGGGGCCCAAAGCCGGCGGTCCCCACTACCTGCACCGCTACGCCGTCGAGCGGGTTTATACCGTGGATGTTGCAGCCAGTGGCGGCAATACCGATTTGTTCAGGTTAACCACCGCCTAGAGGTTATCCCGCGGTCTGGCGGACTGCTAGTTAGCGGCTACCCAGGCTTCGAGCGCATCAGCAACCTTCGCGGCACCGGTGTCGGTGAAGTGCGAGAAGTCGGCAAAGTCAGCGGGGTCTCCCGCAACTTTTTCGGCCACATCAATCAGGGTGACCTGATACTCACGGGCTAGCCTGCGCAGCGTGTCGTTCGCCGCGGCGTCGAAATCAATAAGCACCGTGCCGGTTGCTCGTGGGTAAAACTTTTGCCATGCCTGCAACAGCGACTCGTTTAGTGAATCTTGCTTGTGAAACGCATTGGCGTGAGTTAACAACGCTACCTTGGCGCCGGTTTGCTTGGCAGCCGTTAAGAGGCCACGTACGTGGGTTTCAAACAACGCCAGGCGATCGGCCGGCGGCGTATTCCACATGTCGCTCTCTGTGGTGCCACCGAGTGCGCGGGATGCCTGTATCTTACGAATACGATCTTGCAGGGCTGCTGGCAAGAACGATTTGATCACGTCGCGGCTCTTGGCAACCACGCGTGACACAAAGCCCCCGCTGTTACCGCCGGTAACTGGTTTTGGCTCATCCGCTTTTACTTCGATCATATCCAGGTAAAAGTGCGGTGTCGGGTACAGGGCAACCAGTTCAGGTTCCATCTGCGCCACAGGATTTTCGACAATGCGTTGCAGGCGGGTAACGTTAAGGCCAAAGCAGGACGCATTCACCACGTCCATGTTACGGCCGGCGCTCGCAAAGCGTCGTTCCAACTGGTTGGCAATATCTTCGCCCGGTGTTTCATACAGCCCAAAGGCCTCCGAGGCACCCAGCCAGATCAGGGTTTTATCGGCAACCTGCACATGATCTGTCTTGCGAAACCCATGGGCGCCCAATTCGAAATGCTTGTAGCGGGCGTTGGCTTCGCAGCGCACGGTGCCGCGATCATCAACCCCGCGAATACCCTCGAGATGGTAATGCCCCCAAAACGGCGCGTCGTAACGCACGCTGTCCTCGGCGCGGGCGATGAGCTCGATCAGCAGCACAAAGAGCACTGCGAACCCGGCAAGTTTAAGCGCGCCTTTGATCATACGCCTCGCCCCTAGAACTGGAAGTAGATGAAGCTTTCAGACACTTCACCGTGGAAGACAAAAAGATAAAACGCCATCGAATACACCGCGGTACGAATCAAGGGTGCTGCTTTTTCAGGCAACTTGGCGCTGGCATACAACCATTCGATGATCAGCATGGGCAAGGCATACTGCGCCAGTGGCAAGAACAGCGCGGTATTCAGCGCTTCGCTCTGGAACAGACCAACCGTCATCTCGCCCACCTGGGCCAGGCTTGTTGCCCGGAACAGCATCCAGCCGTAACAGGTGAACTGGAAGTAGATCGCGATCTTAACGAGGTGGACCACAAGGCCAGGCTTAAACATCGGCTTGATGTGCGCTATCCACCAGCGATGCACACACAAACACGAGCCCTGAAAGAAACCCCACAACACATAGTTCCACGCGGCACCATGCCACAGACCACCCAACACCATGGTGGTCATCAGGTTGGCGTAGGTACGCACAGGCCCCTGTCGGTTACCACCCAGCGAGATGTACAGATAGTCACGCAACCAGGTCGACAAACTCATGTGCCAGCGGCGCCAGAACTCCTGCGGGGAGTTGGAGGCATAAGGGAACTGGAAGTTGAGCCGCAGCTCGATGCCCAGCATGCGCGAAATGCCGCGCGCAATGTCGGTGTAACCTGAGAAGTCTGCGTAAATCTGAAACGCAAACAGATAACCGCCCGCCACGACCGTCCAAAAACCCGGATCAGAGGTGGCAAATATCGCGTCCACATGCGGGGCCAGATTGTCCGCCACAAACACTTTCTTGAAGAACCCGATCAAGGTCAGCGTCATACCGCTGTAGACCTGATTGATATCGAACTTGCGAGCGTTTGAAATCTGCGGAATCAGACTGGTAGAGCGCTCAATGGGGCCAGCGACCAACTGCGGGAAGTAGGCCACGTAGACCGCGAAGTCAGTCAGGTTGGTGACCGGTTTGTTGTCTTTGCGATAAACATCAATCGTGTATGACAGTGTTTGGAAGGTATAAAACGAAATACCCACCGGCAAGATAATTTGCAAACTGGGGATGTTGGCCTGCATCCCCACCGCAGCCATCACCTCGACAAAACTGTCAAGAAAGAAGTTGAAATACTTGAAGACGCCCAGCAGGCCAAGGTTGGTGATCAAACTGAGGGTTACCCAGCGCTTGCGCGTGCCCGGGTCGGAACTTGCGTATATCTTTTGCGCAACGATGTAGTCGACCACCGTCGAGAACAGAATCAGCGACAGAAACCGCCAGTCCCAGAAGCCGTAAAACACATAACTTGCAAGCAACAGGAAGATATTCTGGGCGCGCAAACGCAACATCCAGTAGATGGCGAATACCACCGGAAAGAAGACTGCAAATTCGAACGAATTAAATATCATTGAGAAGCGCCAGAAACAGCGCGAGACGGTAGCGTAAAGTGACCCTAAAACATAGGTGCGTATTCACACCCAGCGCGTTGCATTGGACGAGCAATGTATCAACCTTATAACGCGTGACACAGAACACATTTCAAGCCACAAATTGGTGGACACGCACCACAAGCAGACCCAGGCTGAATCTCGCGGCGCGCAATTTGTTACCATGCTGCCCGCTCAACTCACCCCAAAGGATTCCAGGTGACCGACAATCAACAGCACCTGCTATTTTTTGGTGAGGACTGGGGCCGACACCCCAGCACAGCCCAGTATCTGGCCCTGGAACTGCTCGACCACTACACCCTCACCTGGGTGAATTCCATCGGCCTGCGCGAACCTGGCCTGTCCCGGGCTGACCTAGACCGGGTGCTTGGCAAGTTGCAGCGCAGCGCCAGCCGCCCCAGCACGCAATCAAGCACTGCGCAGCCCAGCCGCACTCCCCAACATCAGTTGTCGCCCTGGATCGTGCCGTTTCACCGACTTACCGCTGTGCAACGTCTGAATGCCACGCTGTTTCGTAACCAACTTAGTAAGTTTACGCATCTCAAGCACGCGCCCTACACGGTGCTTACCGCAAACCCGGCCAGCTATTATCTGCTCGATGAACTGACCCCGCAGAAGAGCCTGTATTATTGCGCTGATAAATACGCTCACATCGCTGGGTTAAATCCGGTGCTGGTGGAACGCTTTGAGCGCGAACTGCTCGACCGCGTTGATGTTGTGGCAGCCACGTCCAAACCACTGGTGGATGACCTTGCAAAGCACCACAACAACGTGCACTACCTGCCCCACGGCGTCGACTTTGCACGCTTCAACTCGACACTTCACGAGTCAGCCGCCAGCGACAACCCAAGCAGTCAAACCGTTGGCTTCATCGGCCTGCTCGGCGAACACATCGACTTTGAACTCATTGCCGCCAGCGCCAGTGCCCTGTCTGAGCAACAGTTTCTGTATGTGGGTCCGGTGGAAGACGGCATCACCTTGCCCGAGGCACCCAACATAAAATACGTCGGTTCAGTGCCACAGGCAGACTTGCCCGCCTACCTTGCCCGCATGGACATCTGCACGCTTCCCTACGCCCAAAGCGAACGCAATCACTACGCCAACCCCACCAAGGTGCGCGAATACCTCGCGGCCGGGCGCGCGGTGGTAGCTACCCGGCAACCCGGGCTGCAGGACATAGCCGGCGAAGTATCCGTCGTCGATGACACCGAGGGTTACATCAACGCCCTGCGCTCGCACCTGAGCGACATAGCAGCGCTGCCCGCTGTCCAGCTAGCGGAACAGCGCGCCGACATAGCCGCGCCAATGCAAAACGAAACCTGGGCGGTCCGAGCGCAAGCATTGCGAGCGCTTCTCTAGGTAAGCGCAGCTAAGTCGGGACAAACCACTGCAGAGCTCGGCCTAGCGGTGATCGACAAACTGGTGCTCCTTCGCCAGCCACATCGCAGATCTGGCGAAGTCGATAAACGTACTCTCGTCCTCGATAGCCCGCGCGCCGGACGCCATGCGTTCAGGAGTGCTGATCTTAAGCACCGTGCGATCGAACCAAAGTTCGGCGTGCCCTAGATAAGGTTCTACCGTGCACCCTCGCGCCGTCCGCAGCGGTGCGCACAACTCATCATCGAGTGCCCGGTGCACCTGCACATAGCGTTGAATGCCCGAACCCTCAGCCTGGCGTCGAATAATGGGCCCATGGGTAGTGCGCCAGTAATGCTGGGCACTGGCATCGCTGTGCTCGCCACCCGCACTCAGCGGGAAGTAGAGTTTGACCAGCGTATTGCGGGGGCTCGCGAGCAAATTCTCGGGAGTACCATTCACCTGCGGGTATTCATAACCCAGCCACAGCGTTGAATTAGCGAGGTCGATAAACTCGCCTTCATCCTCCACCAGCCGCGCCCCGGCTTGCCGCCCAGCTTTGGTGGCGCTGGCCGCTGCAAAGGCCGCGCGGTTTTCGAACCACACTTCTGCGACCCCGTCGTAAGGCACTTCCATGCCGCCACGCGCTTGAGCCATGGCTGCGTTGACCGGGTCATCCAGCGTATGTACCTGCACATAACGCAGCATGTTGAGACGGTGGGCCACACTGGCCACCAGTGGACCGTGTTCATGGCGCCAGTAATCGCCGAACTCGGCCGTGCTCAGACCAGACTTTTTTCGTAACAGAAAGGTTACTCGTAACATCAGAATTCTCCCCCAAGATCGTCTGGATCAAGTTATCATACCGGCGTTTGGTTGGTGGTGAGGACGACCGCCGAGTTGATACCCATGGAAGCGCGAGAAACAACCCTTGCCGTTTAGTTTTCTGAATTTGGAAGCGTTGGATGCCCTGTACGGGCACAGCCCCGATGGCATCATGGTCGAGTGCTTTAACCCCCCGATTGCGCAGGCCACGCTCGACAACAGCACGCCCCCGTTCGAACTGCGAGGCATCGCGGAAATTGCCTACGTCAACCAGAGTTTCATTGAAAGCGTGCGCTACCACGGCATCGAGTTTGACGAGACTGATACCGAAGCGCTGCGCGCGGCACTCCTGGGTCTGTTTGATGGCGAATTCGATGCGCGCTGGCGTACTCGACCAGGCATCTATATCGACAACCTGCCGTTGAACTCGCACGCAAAAAAACTCCAGCGCATGCCAAAACTACTCATGCTCTCGGTTACACCTATCGAGCATGACGCCAAGGTTTACGGTCGTTGCGTTCGATTGACAGATGCAAGCCCCGCAATTTCACAAAACGCAGAAGAGCACAGAGCCCTACGCCAAATAGAAGCCTTTGTGCGCACCGAGAACGCATCGCTGATTTGCCTGGAGTTCGCCAACCCCCTACCCGGTACTGTATCTATGGGTGAGCTCGGCGAGGCGTATCTGAATGCAACGCTGACCCACTTCACCAGCTCTGCAGCACAACAGTTCGGGGTAGATCCAAAGCACTTACTGGGAAGATCACTGCACGAAGTGGCCAACGAGGACATCCTCACCCTCTTAACCAACGCCTTCCCCGCAGATAACCACAGGCAACTGCTCAGTTTGGGTGATACCCCGGAGCTGCTGGTGCCAGTAAATTCCGCCAAAAGTTCAGTGTTTCGGATTAAACCTACCTTTGTCTTCGAAAACGGCTGCGCGATAGAGGCCTGGTTACGTATTGATGACGAAACCCTCAAGCAGCGCCGCATGCGCTATCAGAAAAAGCTCGAACGAACACGTGATCTGGCGCTCGAGGGCGCCTCGCTTAATCAGTTTGAGATCGACAGCAAAACCATGGAGATTCGCTCGGACACCGATGCGCTCGAAGCCATGGGCTTTACCGATGCAACAACGAAGCTTAACGATTGGCTGACACTAATCGGGCCGGAAGACTTAAACATTAGTAAAGAGCAGTTACTGAGACAGTTAAAGGGCGAAGAAAAGCACCTGAACTTTGTTGTGCGACTGACGAACAGCACCGGTGAAGACCGCTATATCGAGTTTTGGGGTGAAACCACACCATCCGATCCAGACGGCGAACCATCCACTCGTATTTTGGGGCTGTATCGCGACGTTACCCAGACAGAGACGTTAAACGCTCGCCTCCGCGACAAGAAAACCCTCGAAAGTTTAGGTGTTTTAGCCGGTGGTGTCGCACATGATTTCAACAACATGCTGATGTCGGTGCTTGGCTACGCTGAACTTATGGAAGCTGATATGCTCGATGCCGCGCAGAGTGAGCGTTCGCCTGTCATCCAGTCGGCACTCCATAACGTCAGTGAAATTCGCGCCGCCGCGTTGCGCGCCTCCGAATTATGCACCAGCCTGCTGGCCTACGCCGGCCAACATCTCATCGAAAAGAAGACTCTGGATTTAACCGAGCTCGTACGCACAACCTCTGAGCTAGTACAACTCACTATCGGCAAACGTGCGCCCATGGTATGGCAGCTCGATAAAGAGGCGCTGATCTCGGCTGACCAAGGTCAGCTTACGCAGGTTATCGTTAACCTGGTGGGCAATGCCGCCGATGCCGTAGATCCAGAGAATCATGAAGAAAACGATAGTGACAGGCTCGTGAGCATCAGCGTCGATACCATCGTGTTGGACGCTACCGAGCAGGCGCAATTCGAGGCTCCCATTGCTGAGGCTGGCCAGCCGGTGGCCTGCCTCACCGTTCGCGATTCTGGCACAGGCATGTCGCCAGAGACCATGAAACGGATGTACGAACCCTTTTTTACCACCAAAAGTGAAGGTCGTGGATTGGGCATGGCGGCGGTACATGGCATCGTGAAACATCACGGTGGTGGCATTCTGGTGAAATCTGTCGAGGGCGAAGGCACCGAGTTTCGCGTGTGCTTTCCCTTGGTAGCGCCCACAACCGATGACGAACAGAACGTTGCGAGCGCACAAGTGGCGCCCGTCGATAACAAACCCAATGTACTGGTTGTTGATGACGAGTCGAGCGTTCGGCGCATTGCCGCAGAAATGTTGCGCCATTTGCAATGTGACGTCCAGGAGGCCGATAGCGCCGAGTCTGCGCTTGCCCTGTTCGACGATCACGGCTTCGATTTTGCGTTACTCGACATCACCATGCCGGTCATGTCGGGTACCGAATTGGCGGAGATTTTGCTAGCGCGGCGCCCGGAACTGAACGTAGTGCTGTGTAGCGGTTTTACCGAAAAGAACGTGCCCGAGGCCTTGCTCAAGCGCTGCAGGTTTATCCACAAGCCATTTACGTTGCAGGAAGTCCGGACGGCTCTGAAACTCGATGAAGAGTAGAACCCGGGCTGGTTAAACCCAGCTACTTGCCGCAGAGCGTTCGTACTGCCGCACAGAACGCCGCCACAGAGGTGCGCATGTCTTCTCGCCGCGCGGCTCCTGCCGATTCGGTAAAACAAAATGAGATGCGCAGCTGGTTTAGCCCCGCACGAGCATCGCGGTCTTTTGCATCTGCCGGATAAAAACCGTACATCGGAATCACCACCACGCCGTGCTCAGCCACCAGCCGTTCTATGAAGGCATCGTCTGTGGTGATATCAGGTCGCAGAAAGCTAAACACCGAAAAGAACCCCGCCTCGGGGGTGGTCCAGTGAAATTCGTCGGGCCAGTCACCCAACCCCGCCTGCAATCCATCAAGCAAAATTTGCCGGTTTTCTCGATACACACTGAGTTTTTCCTCCGCCACTTCCCACAGCGATTCACGCCGCTGCCAGTGTCCATCGGCACTCTGTGCGTGCAAGAGGGCTTCGAACCCGCGCAGTGCTGCCGGGTTTTGGAACAGAATGTCGGAGCTTGATTCTGTTAACAGTAAGTCGGCAATAGGCACCTCTTCGCCGTCTGCAATCGCAAGAGTTGCATCACTGTAGATGAAGCCAACGCGAGGTCCCGGCAAACCAATCTTCGAGCCGGTAAACAGATGCACGGTTTGGCTTGAATCAAGCGACAAGAACGGTTGTGGCCGTTCGTCGTTGTAATCGATGTAGATGTAAGGCGCGTCTTCCAAAATAAGCACACCAAGCTCACGCGCAATGGTCAGAATTTCGCGGCGCCGCGCCGTGCTAAAGGAAATGCCCGCCGGATTGTGTCCATCGGGTACGGTGTAATAAAACGGGACAAAAAAACCTGCGGCCCGAGCGGCAAGAATTTGCGCGCGAAACGCCGTGGGTAACGGTCCTTCGTCGTCCATATCAACGCTGAAAATTTGCGACGACTGGGTGAGTTCACTGCGCGCGACAAACCCGGCGTAGGTCGGCGCGTCGGTAATGAAGCCCAACGGCACTCCAGCACGCTCAAACAGGGCACATACCAGACTAATACCACCCGTGGCGCCCACCGTTGGAATGAGTCGGTCGGGATTAATCTCAAGCTGCCAGTCGGTGCCATACACGGCGGCAAAGGC
>CAZSYU010000135.1:0-8850 GCA_964611345.1 uncultured Pseudomonadales bacterium | reverse complement strand
GCCCTTGTCCCGCAGTGCCAGCACTGGCAATGTAGGCGCCGCATCGACGACCCCAACGAGTTCCATGTCGTCTTGCAAACTGACGCCGTCAGCCAGCCGCTGACCAATAACGCCGTAGCCGGCCACCAGAACCTTTGGCATGTTCTTGCTCCTTTGTCTTGCTCGAATTTTTGTTCTAAAGGTAAAATCGGTAATACTAAATATTACCATATATAATCGATATTAAAGTACAGCGATAATGCTCTTCAGGGGGCTCTTCAGGGGGATGATCTCAAGATGGGACAAGCAACAGAACAACCAACCACACAAGCTTATGCCCAGGCTTCAGGGGCACAAAACCAACTGGATCTGGGGCTGCTAATTCTGCGGGTGTCGCTGGGCCTGGTGTTTCTCGCCCATGGTTGGTTAAAGGTGTTTACCTTCGGACTGGAACGGGCGATGGTGGTGTTTGAGAACCACACCGTTTGGCACATCAATCTGGTTCCTGGCTGGTTCGCGCCGCCTGCTGCATTTATTGAATGGGTAGGGGGCATCATGCTGGTGCTGGGGATCAGGACGCGTCTGGCGTTACCGTTTCTTGGCGCCGTTGCTTTCGGCGCAGGTGCTGTGCACTTTGAGAATGGCTGGAACTATACGAGCAAGCCTGATGGCGGCTGGGAGTACGGCATCTTTCTCGCGATTTGCTGTTTAGTGCTCTACTTCACGGGGCCTGGCAAGCACACATTGTCGAGTTACCTCGATAATCGTAGATAGTCTTCTTGGCTAGATAGCCTGGCCGGCCTGAATCTGATCGGGCCGGTGATCAAGACAAGGGGCGACAGTTCGTTCCTGCCGCTTGGTAAGCGTGACACCCATAACGTGATGCCCATCACAAAGCGTCTTTTGAATCGTTACCAATCTCGCTCTTACATGTAAATCCCACTAGTTTGCCTACAAAGAACTCAGTTTAGGCTCACCTAATTCTTCAGACTTCGCAATCCACCCGTTCGCTGGTTTTCCTCGATTGGCCGGGACTGGAAACACTGTCTTTTGGACGAAGAAGAGTAGAAGAATGGACTTCACGGGTACTGAACATACCAAACTTTGCTGGTTTCCTGCGGAAAATACTGTAGATCGCCCGCGTTCAACGCCGTCCCGGCCACAGATTTTTTGCCTCGACGGCAGTAGGACTTGTGCTCACGCTCTTCTCCTGTTTCTTTGCGCCCAACGCGGCCGCGAATGAGCCACGACCATTTTCGATTGGTGACATGTTGGCAGCAGGCGGCGTTACTTTTCCGACAGGCGTTACTGCTCAGGCGTCCATTGTCACCCTGGGTGATGGAGCTACCTCGATAGTGACACCAGGTCTGCATGGCCAAACAGGGCAGTCTCCTGCCACCCTGGGTGGTGCCTTCGTCACCCCGCCCCATGTGGGCTTCGCGGAAGCTCAGTTTCCGATCGGTCCCGACTTGCGGGCGACGCGTATTCATTCTGATGTTCGATCTGGGCAACCTCGACTACGACAACGGCGGTTGGTTCATCGACTTGATTGGTAAGTGGTAGGGCGGTAACGATAGTGCGAAGATGTCACGCGGCTTTGCTTAAGCGTAAGTCGCTGACAGCTTCCTGCTTGCTAAAGCTAACTACTTGCCTGTAGTGCTTTTAGAATCAACAGCCAAAAATTCTTCAAGGGCTTCTTGCCAATTGGGTAACTCAATACCCAAAGATTTTGCGGCGGTGTTAGCCAGAACACCGTTTGCAGGAGGAGTGCTAAGCCGTTTGTAGTCGCTGAGCTTGATTTTGTTCAGTGGAAAATTAGTCCGGCCACTTGCTTCCAATGCGTGTTTGGCGAAATCCCAGCGCGATGGCATTTCGTCATGACGACCACTGTTCACCAGATGATAGACTCCATAGCGATTTGTGCTCACCAGATCCACAATCCCTTGTGCCAAATCAGTGGTGCGGGTTGGCATACCCAATTCGTCGGCAACCACGTCTAGTTCACCACGCTCGTCGGCAAGTTGCAGAATGCGATGAACAAAGTTCTTTCCACCACTGGCATACAGCCAGGAGGTGCGAATGATGTAGAACTTGTTCAGCAGGGTTTCTACGTAGCGTTCACCAGCGTATTTTGACTGGCCATAACTGTTAATCGGTTGCCGTTGGTCGAACTCCCAGTAGTGGGTTGTCTTTGTGCCGTCAAAAACCTCGTTGGTACTGATCAATGCCATCGCTAGACCGGCGTCTGCGCAAGCCAACGCGACATTCTGAGTGCCTAGCCCGTTGATCTGGTAGGCCATCGCCGGGTTTTCTGCGCAGCCTTCCACGTCGGTAAAGGCCGCGCAGTGGAGCACAATATCTGCATTCGATTTGTCGATTGCAGCGCGTGTTTCAGCGTAGTTTGTGACGTCAAAGTCAGGGTGATCAGCACTGTTTGTGGTAACACGCTCGATGAGCGCTGAGCCTAACTGACCCTTGTTTCCAGTAATAAAGTAACGCATGCAAAACGAACCAACGTGATTGAGCCGAGATTACACGAAAGGCCGTTAAAGGTGTGCCTTTTTACTCTTGTTACGCCCTCTGGCAGATAATAACTGGTACAGTCCTAAGCAGGTGTTCGTATAAGAGGGATTCTTTGGCATGGACGCTTTGTCATTTTTCTTCCTTCACATCGTGGTTTGTTCAGCTTTTCCACTGTGTTTCCTGGCGCTGGATAGCCAGAGCAGATCGCTCCTCTTCTATATCTACTTGGCCATAATGCTCACAATGGGCGGGTTCTTCGGGTCAATCTACGTTCTCCACCTGGCACCTGGAATTGAGATTGCTAACGGCACGATGCTGTACGGTGGGTTCATGATGAGCACCATTCTGCTCATTGCGAGTGAAAGTAGTCTCGCCATTGTGAAGTCAATCATTCGTCTGGTAGTGGCGGTCAATCTGTTCGGGTATGCCATGTACGCTCTGTTGTCTTATGCCTTTGAGATAACACAGGTCAGCGTCATGGGAGTAGACCCTGATGTATTGTCTGCGGCGGGTCCGGTGATCATACTGGGCGGCGTAGCGATAATCGCAGAACTACTGCTGTTGTTCTCTGTCTTGGAATATGTCAAGCCTAGAGCCCTCAACACACGTGCCATGGCCGTTATGTACACCACCGCCTACGTCGCAATTATGTGCTTCGATGGCGTTGTGTACCCCTTATTACTGGTTGGTTTAAGCCCAGATTTACCCGGTGCAATTGTGGGTAACCTCACCATCAAGCTGGCTGTTGCCGGCGCCTTTGCCGTACCGACGTTGCTATACCTCATTGTCTTTCCGGAGATCATGAAAGGCTATATGAATTCGCCGCTGCATCTGCGCGGGTTGCTGCCATTTGCTAACGCATCGCTGCGCAAAGAAGTGAAGCGTCAGGAGGGTTTTCTTACCTTGTCAGAGAATCAGCTGAGGGAACTGGCAAATCGTCACGCACTATCAGCGGAATCTGCCGGACTTGGTTTTTGGTCGATTGATACCACTAAAGTGCTAGAGCGAGCGATTGAAGCGGATGAGCGGTGTTACGAGATTCATAGTAATTCCCGGAAGGAGCTCGCGGGGGATACATTTAGATGGCTCAAACTGGTAGTCCCCGAAGACCGAGACAAGCTCGTTGAAATCTACAACGACCATGCAACACTAGATTGGCCTCGAACCATACAATACCGTATTCAGTGTGAAGGCGAAAAACAACGTCACGTTGAAGCCTACGCGCGGCGCGATGAGTCACCGTCGGGTGGGGTTCGCATAATGGGTGTACTACGCGATGTGACTGACGCTGTAGAGTTGCAAAAACAACATGAACAATTGCAGGCGCAGATGCATCGACAACAGAAGATGGAATCAGTGGGTCAGTTCGCGGGTGGTATCGCCCATGATTTCAACAATTTGCTGACACCCATAATAGGGTTGGCTGATCTAAATCGGTCCGCTGATGCTGACCGCGCTGCGATTCGCAGCGATATAGAAGAAATATGGAAGGCGGGGCTAAGCGCGCAAGAGCTCACCAACAAGTTACTCGCATTTAGCAGCCGCCAGGTATTAACGCCGACCGCTGTTGATATCAACTCCATTGTTTCTGAGCTCGACACAATTTTGGCACGCCTGGTGAGCGAGAACATTGAGCGCGTTTATGAGCTGTGCAATCACAATGTCATCATCGACGCTGACCGCGGGCAAATTGAACAAGTCTTGCTCAACCTCGTATCAAACGCATGCGATTCTATGCCTAGTGGCGGGACTTTAACCATTCGGACGGAGCGAATTCCCGCCAATGATGTGCCTACCACAGATGACTCGCTGGCTGTTCAGTCGACGTTAAAGTCAGCTGGGCAGTCAGCGGAAACACTAGTTAGACTTAGTGTTATCGACAATGGCGCAGGAATGGAATCCGACGTTCTCGAGCGAATGTTCGAGCCGTTTTATACCACCAAAGACCGAAACAAAGGCACAGGGCTGGGGCTTGCAACCTCGTTTGGAATTGTTCAACAGCACAAAGCTATTATTCGAGCGGATTCTGTGATCGGCGAAGGCACTGTTCTACAGATCGATTTTCCAGCATCAAATTCTGTCCCACAACAAAGAGGGCTCGAACGCTATGCAAGTCATGAGTTGGCGAACGAGAGCCTCGTCAACACAAAAATCCTGGTAGTTGAAGATGACGCTGCAGTACTTCGCACAGTAGAACGAGTGCTCTCTGCCAATGGTTACTCCATAGTAAAGGAATCGAGCCCAGCGCAGGCCGTGGCGCGCGACAACAGCGACATAAGTCTCGTTATCACCGACCTGATCATGCCTGAATTGAGTGGTATCGAGCTGATTCGGCAACTGCGTGTGCGCCGTCCGAACATCAAAACACTGATTATCTCTGGTTACCAGGACGACATAAAGCTGACGCCCCACGAGAACTTTTTGCAGAAACCGTTCTCATCAGTGCAGCTGCTCACCAAGGTTGGTGCGGCCCTTAACGGCACGTCGGAACCGGCTGTTACCTAGTTGTACTGGTGTTTAGACGTGCTGGTCGATCAGGATTAGACTTCCATCATGATCGAACAGCATCATTTTATCGGCATGCTTCTTGGATGAACCGTCGATGCTCATGATTTTGCGAAAAGAGCCTGTCCCAATTGTTAGTTGTCGTTTACCTCATTCGGGTAAGTTACTCGCGACGGCGACAGAGGTGGCGGCGTGCACCTGTCCTGAGCTATCCAGGGCACGTACGATCAGCCGATTCTTAAGCACATCCCTGTAGACAGGTTCTGCGCTATTGACGAATATGGCAATAGTAGCGCTTTGGCCTGCAGCCATTGCAATGTTCACCCCAGTAGCCGTCGGTGCACTGATGCAGGATCCGCTGGTTGGTTCTGTTTGGCAGGCGGTTGCGCTCAAAGAAGCGGCAGCGGCGAATTCTGTTGCCGGTTCTGCGGTTATTCGATAGGTTGCCGCGTCGGAAAAATTGCTCAGAGCGAGGCTAAAGGCGCCGTTTGTGTTGGTAAGCATCATAAATCCGTCACCGGTGGCTGTGACCGGGACCAAGCCTACCCTGGCGTCGGCGGTTGGTGGTTTAGTAACACTGGATTCAGACGCTAGTTTTGGTAGCTGCACAACAACATGTCCACTTAATCAGCTCGGCCGGTGGTCTGTTTGAAGGGCAACTTAACGTCACTCGTACCAGCGTACCCGCACCATTGCGTCCTTATGGCCAGCTCAAGCTCGCGCAGGAACAGATGCTGCTCGATCGTCTGGACGCCGCGAGCAGCCATATTTATCGGCTCAGCAGTGTGTATGGAACTCCGCACCCAAACCACCATAACAGTCTCATCGGCAACCTTATAGTTAACAGCTTTGCCCATCGAGTCACCCAGGTCGTAGGCAATCTGGATACTCTGCGTGATTATCTACCTGCAACTGACGCCGCCAATTTCATCGCTGATCGGGTATTGCAACATGGCCATGCTGACGACGGCTCCGTGACACTTGCGAGCGGCCGCTCAGCTGGTGGATGGTCTGGCTAGCCTCGCTTCAAGGCAGCCTTTATATCTGCTAATTTGCTTCGTTAGGTTATTCACAATTACAGGCAGCGCCGGAGAGCACAGGGAAAAAGTGAGTTCATGATTAATACTCCCGATCACGTCGAAACAACATCTGCGCTGATGCGCCCTTGCAGTCGTTATGTCACGGCTCTGGTGCAGGTTTGGCTGGCAGCTTTACTGGGTGGCGTTGCTCTCTTGAGTTACGCGGCAAACGCGAACGACGAGATGGCCGCTCACACCTACACAGCGCAGCGCATTGTTGCGGTGGGTGACGTGCATGGTGCGTACGAGGCCCTGCAACAACTACTACAAGCCAATCAAATCATCGATGCAGAGAACAGATGGATCGCTGGCACCACTCATCTGGTCAGTCTTGGTGACATGCTTGACCGTGGTGCTCGGTCGCGCGAGGTTATGGATTTGTTGCGCAGTCTGCAAGTGCAGGCCCGCGAGGCAAATGGTCGGGTTCACGTGCTGCTGGGCAACCATGAATCCATGAATCTGCTGGGTGATTTGCGCGACGTAAGCGTTGCTGAGTTTGCCAGCTATCTGGAAAGTGCAGGCGAAGAGGCGACGGACACGACACAGCCTCCCGGCTACGCAGCACATCGCGCGGCGTTTGCACCCGACGGCGACTACGGCCAGTGGTTGTTGTCCTTGCCAATGATGATAAAAATCAACGACACTCTTTTTGTCCATGGTGGAGTTCCACCGCTCAGGCAGTCAACTCTGGAAGAGTTGAATCGAGAAGCCATCATGCAGCTCAAAGCAGGGATTAGCTCAGACCAGGCAGTGCCAGTTGATGCGCCGTTGTTGGATAGCAACGGCCCACTCTGGTACCGCGGTAGTGCGGCGTGTCATCCCATTCTTGAAGCACCCATACTTGAGGCTCAGCTTGCCGCGTTCGGTGCCAGAGATGTTGTCATCGGTCATACCCCAACCCCCACTCGACGCGTGCAGAGCCGACTGCAGGGGCGCGTAACGATCATTGATACGGGGATGTTGCGATCGGTCTATCGGGGTAAGGCCTACCTTGTCGAGCTCACCTCTGAGGGGACTCGGGTATTTGATGTTAAAGGAAACGCCAGCACGATTGACTGGTGGCATCCAGTGTTAACACAGCCACCCGAAAACGAAACAGGTGTTGCCGAGCGCATTCGAAGTAACGATCTCGAAGCAACAAAGTTGATGCTTGGTGCAGAGTGGACCAAAGCCAGGAGCGCAACCATTGCCAAACTTGTCGCGAGCTGGCGACTCGACAGGGAGTTGGGGTTATGGATGACGCCGCTTACCATTGCGGATGAGACGGGTAGGCGCTACCTCCAGGTTATTCGAGATCAGTGGATCACGGAGGCTGAGCGTAGGGCCAGTGGCCGAACAACCAGCAATCATTGCCTGCGGGGCCATCAAAACCTGTTGGTCGCTGCATTTGATGCGTTGCAAGGCGTCACTACTCGCAGCGTGGAGTCGCTTTATGTGCACAAGGGAAACGGTAATCTGCGACTTGCACCTATTCCCCAATCTTTTGGTACTTCTACGCAACTGCCTCAGTACGGGGAGACACCTACCGTTCCGGATGCCATGGCACGCAAGCTGGCTGCACTCGACAATACAAAGCTCACTGAGTTGCTGGGCGACCTGCTATCAAAGCGTCAGATTAAGGCGCTGCTTGCTCGTCGCGACAAGATTCTGCAATGGCCACGAACGGAGCACACACTGTGAGAGCCTCCACCAAGGTTGCCGGACCAGCGCTACTTATCGGGCTCTACTTCGCTGCGCTTGCGATAGTCGTGAGCACCATTAGGCGCCAGTTTCCGTGGCTTGATCGCTACCTGCCCTTTGGCGGTATCGATGATCTGTCGGCAGGCTCCACCTCTGATCTGATACCTGATAGTCACGACGAGATCGTTGAGACCTTTGTCCGCAGTGTCCCCGAGCAGAATTTTGATGCGATAACTCTGGCTCTGGCCGTAACCGGTTCGATGCTGTTGATGGTGCCTATCTCGTGGGTGTACCTCATTACTACTCGCAGCAAGAAAGTTGATCGCTCGTTTGCCCAGACCATCATTGTATTGCCCATCATCGTCGCCGGAATCGCAACTATCGTGCAAAACAGTTTGGCACTGGCATTTAGTCTGGCTGGAATTGTTGCGGCGGTACGATTCCGCTTCACATTGAACGAACCCGCCCATGCGCTGTACATTTTTGTCGCTATCACCGTAGGTCTAGCTGCGGGCATAGGTGCGCTCGGAATCGCTTATGTCATTGCCGTTGCCTTTGTGGTCGTTAACCTGACGCTCTGGCGGATAAACTATGGTGCGAATCTGACCACTCCGTTTTTTGCGTTTCTTACCGGCCGTGGTCGTGATGACAATGAGTTATGACCGCTGATTCTCCCGGGTATGCGGTTAGGCTAGCTTCTCGGCTTGGAGCACTTGTTGCTTTCGGCCTCACAGGCTGTACAGAACCTGTCGCCTCTGATGACAATATCAGTGCAGCGACAGGCGAACGGCCGGCAGTGCTGCGCTGGAAGCTGCCCAAGGAGCTAAGGGAAGTTTCAGGTCTCGCGGTCGATAGCGACGGCCGCGTGTATGCAGTGGCCGACGAGCGCGCTGCAGTCTATCGTATCGAACCTGTAAGCGGAAAAATCGACTCGGTCTACGGGTTGGGTAAGCCAACCCTGGCTGGAGATTTTGAGGGGATCGCGCTCGCCGATGATTGGCTGTATCTGGTGACCAGCAGCGGGAAACTGGTGCGTACGCGAGGTGCTGAAGACGGTAAGAGCGCAGCTTATGAGGCGTTTGAT
>CAZSYU010000134.1:0-8954 GCA_964611345.1 uncultured Pseudomonadales bacterium | reverse complement strand
GCATCAGAGATGTTTGAAAGAAGAACATGGGAATAGAAACTTTCAGTACAGAGCTAATGCTGAACTTTCGTGCATAGTCAAGATGAGAGATTCCGTTGTTCGAAAAATCTCTTTGCAAGAGTGCGAAACTAACAGCTGCCGAAATAATGCACGCTAAAACGTATACATAGTAGATATCGTTAAATGTTGAATTTGGCTGCTGTATCAAGAAGAGCAAAATTAGCAGAGCGAAAGCTGGAATTAGCAGTGTTGTCAGCAAAGTACTTTTCACTGCACTATTGAATGATCGAGTAAATTGGGCGTGATATTGAATAATTGAAAATGGCGTTATCGCAAACGCGAATGCTTTAAGATAGATGTCGAGCTCGGGTTTTTCGAAAACGAATAGGCTTAAGCTGTTCGAAGAGTAGTACAGAATTGCGCTCGCCAAAATTGAGAGGGCTACAATAATAAGCAAGGATTTTTGGTAGTAAGTTGATACTTGCGACTTGTCATTGCGGACAAGAAAGGCTGGTATGAATTTTACTGACGCGTAGTCCATCCCCAGTCTACTTATCTCCGACGCTATACCTAGAATTACTAGGCATATAGAGTACAAACCGAAAGCGGAAGCGCCAAACTTTCGGGTTAGAGCTATCGCAAGCAGATACGCGAGGGCGACACCCAATACCTTGACTAACAGGGGCCCCTTTACTAGGCCCAAATATTCTGACTGGTTAGTTCGCAGTCTTAGAAGCAATCTGGTTAGTCCTAGTTTCGTTTCCGAGAGATTCATCAATTGCTAGGTTCTTACTAGCTAGGCTTTCGACCCTTCACCTATTGAGGGAGCGAGTTTAGGGAAGAGGCGGATATGTCCATGACTAAACCTGGCATCAACTGCAGGATATATCTTGCTCTAAGTGGTACCCAATTTACCCTATTTGGGCAGAAATAACTGATCGCATGCGTTAGTCGATTCAGTGTTGTGTCCAGTGAGTTTTTGGCTAACTAAACGTTTACTATCTTGGGATTTTGGACAACTGAGGATCCCCCGTTTCTCACCCTAGTCGTGCTCAATCTGGGAAGCTACTAGAGAACTCTCCCCCTGAAAATTCGATAATTTCTTTGACGTCATCCCATTTGTGACTGATGAATTCAGTCCATGTGGTTGCCAACATTCCGCAGGCTCCTACGGAAGCAGAGTAACTCGAAAAATTCTTAATTGTGCTCTGTTTAGTGTAGGTACTCCCAATTACAGCGAACCCCTCATCGAGCAACGTCTTAATCGACGGAAAATTATGGCGTCGTTCCAGATAGTGCCAATCAACAAGAATTATATCTCTAGGTATTTGATCGCGCAGCGGTTTCCCATAGCCTCCCGGTTGATTGTGGAGGGAGCCGGATCTGCTCATCTCAGGAAACTCATCATTAGAGATCAGCATGTCTGCCCACATCATGAGTCGGATGTTCTTTCTCTTTGCAAGTTCATGCAAGTCGAGCACACTTCTCAAATAGAGTTCTGCCGGCGCTTGCTTTTCGCCCGGTTGCAAAATGCCCTTGTCCCAGTGTCTTTGAGTCCAGCCAACGACCTCATCATGACCTATATGCAAAGTGTCTGCGCCAGTAAGAGCCAAGATTTCGTCGATAATAGGGACGACTTTCCCGTAGAGCGCCTCTCCTTTTCTTGGATCGTACGTTTTCGAGTTGTACATGAGTTCAGGGAAGTATGGCTGCAAAAAGACGATTTGATGACTAAATAGGGTTAAATGCGGAATTAGATCCATTCCGACTGACTTAATGTGGTTAGAGACTCTGGAAAGATCTTCTCGGCTCCATGTTTTCTTCTTCTTCGACGACTCAATCCAAGAATTACTATCCAAAGCAAGGCTCTGCCACTTGGCCAATGATAAAACGATGGTGTTGAATCCATTTTGCTTTGCAAGTTCTACTGTCCTAATCACGTCTTCAGGAGAGACATTGGTCACTGAAAGGTGAAGCCCTCTGAACTTTCTAGTTAGAGTCGATTCGCATTTTGGAGAGATTTTTCGTATCTCCTTATCAACAACATCACTAGATGCTTTGGTGCAGGAAATACTGAGTAGCGTAAATAGAGTGAGTAGAACGTATCTCATGGTGTCTCCATGTAAAAAGGCGAGCGCTGATCTTAAGCTCGCTGTTCTTGGCATCCCAATGAGGCCACAAGGATTGACCCGTGCTACCGAATTCGATTCGAAACTAGACCAAGCATTACTTTCGTTTTCAGAAGGTACGAGTGATTGGATTATAGTCTTTTTCGGGACCAAACGATGACAAAACTAGGCGGATCAGTTGTCCTGCAGCACCGGATTGAGCGATTGTTAGATGGAGAGTCTTCGGTAAAGCCGGGGTGGTTCAGTTGGCTAGAAGAATCATGCTCCAATCAACTTGTGTACCAGCGCCGTTTCATCCATTTTGCGATAATGTTGGTGATTAGTTCGTGTTTACGTAGATTTGGGTAACCCATTGTTTTGAGAAAAAAAATAAGGAAATCTAGAGTCGCACTGTTCGCGGTGGTGATTGGGATGTCTTTCGGAACGTTTAAGTATTTCCCAGGCCTTTCTGTTTCGACAGAAGTATCGGTCGTTCTACTTCTGTTATCGCTTGTTTACATCGCTCTTCGTCGCATGATGCGATTTACTGAATACGAGGCCTATGTGTTGTTTTTGGTCGTGGCGATATCGAGCATTGCAAGTATCCGGGCTTTTCAAGTGTTTGGTCAGCCAGTAGGGATTGGTTTGTTGCAGCAGCGAGTTATGGCCACATGTCTAATCAGCTTGCTCCTGATTCACGCTGTACGAATCAGGTGGATTTCTCTAGAGGAGATACGCGTTGCGATGCTTTTCTACGCTTGGAGTTGTTTGGCGCTCTTTGTTTGTATGGAAATTTTCCTTAATCCAGATAGTTTCGCGAACATACCGGGCTTTATCCAAGGAGGAATAGTAGAACCATTCGCTTTCGTCTTCGATCCGACTCCTTTAGCGTTTGGCTACTTCCTCTACCTTGCCACGGCCGCCAGAAGTCGACGACTATACGATGTCCTTCGTGCCCTAGTATTTGCGCTTGGTTTCCTTTCCTTCATTGTCTTCGTTCAAGGCGGTCGTTCATTCTTCCTTTCGACAATAGTGGTGACAGCTGCCTATGTTGCTTTTCGTGTAAGACTGGTTGGACTTATTGGTTGGGCGGTGGTCTTTATACTCGTGCTCAGTGGAGCATACCTATTTCCAGATGTTTTTTTGATGGAAGAAATAGCTAGTTACCGCGAGCGCTTGCGACAAGCGATAGAGGTGGTGTCTACGGGTGAGTATGGAGAGGATGCCTCAGCCAATGCCAGGATAAACGAAATTGGCCTAGCGTTACCCTATCTAAGAGAACACTGGTTGATGGGCTCGGGAAGTCTGAGCGTAACGTGGAATCAAGGCTGGGATGGGGTGGTAGGCGCCTTCAGACCGTCTGATATTGGAATCGTGGGAAATATCTTTGTTCTAGGCATTGTTGGTACGTCGATCATATACGCGCAGTGTCTATTTGCATTGCGCTATATTCGCCTTGTGTCGAGACGAAATGTAGATAGTAGTTTTACAAGCGGTTTGGCACTCGCCTTCGCTGGCATAGTAATCCACTCATTTACAACGGGAAAGCTCTTCTATTATCCCGCTGTTAGTGTGTTTCTAATTTCCGTTCTCTATGTGGCGTCGCAAATGAGACCAGGCACTTCGATACGTCAACCACAGAAGGCAAGTTGATAGTCTCTTCGATAGGTAGTCTTCCCCTGATAACGGACAGGTTAAATCCAGAGTTTTCTGGCAACCAAACGTGGGTGTAAGTTGCGGCGGATTGCAACGTGCATGGTGGTGTTGGGGTAAGCTTGCGGGTATGAAATCGAAATCTGGAAAAGCGTCGAAGAAAGGTGGTGGTGGGCTCGTGTACAGCACCGAGGTGGGGAAAACCTGCCCTGGGTGTCTGCGGGCAGTGGCCGAGTGTGTATGTAAAGAGCGACATACAACGGTGGTGGCGGCTGAGGCTGAGGCTGCGGCTGGCGATGGCGTGGTGCGGTTGCATAGGGAGACAAAGGGGCGGAAAGGGAAAGGCGTAACTTTGGTTAAGGGAGTGGTGCTGGCAGAGGCTGAGTTAAAGAAGCTCGCAAAAGTGTTGAAGGCTGGGTGTGGCGTTGGCGGGTCTGTGAAGGATGGCGTGATTGAGTTGCAAACGGCTGACCGGGAAAAAGTTAAGGGATTGCTTGAGGGAAAGGGGTTTGTGGTTAAGGTGGCTGGGGGTTAGATCATGCAGCCAAGAACTTTTGGTACCGTCTGTCGAGTGCTTCTTTGTCAGGGTGATCCGATTCTGCACGAGGAATATTGATTCTTTCACCATGCATCGCTTGAATGCCATGCTTTAGCATTGGGCCGTCAACCTCATCCAGAATATCCTCGCGCACTTTCACCATGTAGTCTGGACTAATACCGAGAATATTCCGGTCGAAGGCAGCATGGTGAATTGTGCAAAGTGATAGCCCATTACTGACCCTCGGTTCTCCATCTGCTTCGGAATCAGGTGTAATGTGAGCGGCCTCTAGAAGATTTGTGTGCTTCAGACGGCAAAGAGAGCATTCGATTTTGTAGGCCATCAAAACGCGTTCACGAAAAACACGTTGGTGTAGTCGAGCTTTGACTTCTGAGGTGATGTACCTTCTTCGAAACTCCTACTCAGGTTCAGCAACCTGCAAGCTATACCCTCTCGCTTGCTCCAGCTTCTCTTGGAACATTGGCCAACCCGAGAGAAAGTGAGAGCGATGGGGGTTTCGATCTTCGGCGACTCATTTTAGCGTTTCCTGCTAGCTAACACTATGAGTACTATTTTGATACAAGCTTCCACACTCCATCCAGTGGGGTGAAAAAGAATTTAGGTGTTGAACTCTTCATTTAGATATCGAGTCTCTCTCACCGGCAAAATTCTAAAAACATCTGGCGGTGGCGCTGGTCTGACTGTAGGCGCTTCTTCAGTGGCTGTTTCCGTTTTCTCTTCGAGTGGAAGCGGTTGTTGGGTTTTCTCTGGTGGCTTTTTTTGTTTGACTTTCCACACTCGCAGATCTTTGACAACCTTGGAGTAAAACAACGGCAATGCTCCCATCGCATCGTCTACGAAAGTCGTGTTGCCCTTGAAGCGAGATCCCAGATCGACAATCCAGGTTATTTCAATGGCTGTTGGTTTGTCTTTGCGGAAGGAGTCCGGGACGATGGTATCTAGCTGGCCTGCCGCAATGTCCGTTAGCTTTCCGTAGGTTGGGTTTGCTCGGCGTGGCCAGTACGCACGAACGATTGGTTCAAAAGCCCTCACTTCACCTAGCTGCTTTGAGAACCAGTTGACTATGGATGTAGCTCGTTTTGAATCATCTGGAACATTTAGGCGATAGCTCAAGTCGATGCTTCGGCGGGTGAAATTTGCCGTAATTTTTAGTTTGGCTGGCATGTCTGCTAGCTCTAGTTCTGCTTCAAGCTCGTTGGTTTTGCTTAGGTGATCTAGATCCTTTTGGAAGTTAAGGTCGGGATCCCGTTGCCTGGCTCGATTCAGCGAAAGCGTTACAAGGGTTCCGGTTTTCATGGTTAAGCTCACAGTTAGCAGCCTGAGTACTTGATGCCAGCTTGCTACCGCTTCTCTCAAGTATGGCGAAGATTTCGGTAGCTTTGTGCCCGCTTGAAAGGCCGCGACCGTTTCTTTCCATCCTTGACCCATTCGCACGTGACTCGATACTCCTGAAGACTTGTGTTCTAGATACCTGATTAGCTCTCGTAGGAGATAAGCTTGTTCAATGTCTTCCACCCACTGTTGCTCGATCAGAATAAGCGCTTCTGAAATGATCGATAGCCATGAGAAATGCCCGACGGTTACGTATTTTTGTTGGCGTCTAGGGATCAGCAAAGGGTGATGGTGCGGTCGGAGGGCGAACTGATTGCTCACCGTTATTAAGGCGTCCGCCCCTGTATCGCGACATAGTCGCATGTAATCTTCTACTTGCTCCTGCTTTAGATTTGCGGAACCGACTTTGGCTTCAATGAGTGCGGACCACTCATTCTTGCCGTTCTGAACGACTATAAGCCCGTCGGGGCGCAACTTGGGGTTATCGCTAAAAATGACCTCGGTATAGCATTTTACAATAGTACGTTTCCCGAATTTCGCCCCAGCTTGTGAAAGTATCGCTTCCGAAAATTTCGGAACCATCGACATCACGGCAAGCATTGTCGCCGTCGCTCGCTCTTCCCGTTTCGATTCTGAAACTACGGGAAACAATCTGGCAGGCTCCCCACTTTTTAGCTTGTCGAGTATTGATGTCATCTGCGTATTCCTTATCTGCAGCCAGGTAGGCAATTATTCTGAGTTGAGGTCGTCATCCTCGCGTCTTGTAAGACCTTCTTATGTGCACTTTCAACTTGCGTGCAATTGAAAACTAGAAAGTAAGGACGAGTATCAGCTTCTCAATGATTCGTGCGGGTTGACGGGAGTCACCCGACCTCTAAACCCTAGTGGAATAGAACCGAGAGCTTGGTGAATGCTGAGTTTGATTTGATGTTCTTAGCGGTGAGTTAGACTTTATGGGAGTCCACACTTGGCCAAACGTCTGGCCTTTTTCATGGTTGGTGGAGGCGGCTGCAGTTCGTGTCCGGCACGAACTGAGGTTTTCTCCGCCATCCCTGGCGCGACGTTTCGCTCTGAACAACCCCCGGGCCGCACATCCTTGTGCGGCCGCCGTCGGCTAAGCGAGCGTTGCTCGCTTCCACGCTGCGCGTGACCGCCTCCGGCCCACGTCCGTTTCACTCCCGCAGGTTCAACTCCCGCGGTACCGACGCCAAATACAAAAGGGCCGCCCCCGAAGTGGGGGCAGCCCTTTTGTATTTGGTGGAGGCGGCGGGAGTTGAACCCGCGTCCGTCAGCACTCTTCCTTCGGATCTTCACATGCTTGGTTCCGTTAATTAATTTAGTCTCGTAACGGCCCAACGGGCAGGGTGTTACAGACGATCTCGATTCGTTTTAACGCTTCAGCCCCGAGCGAGACATCCATCGCGGTCCAGTGAACATTGCCCTCGGATTCTCTCCACTGGCAGAGATCCTCCAAGGTAAGCGGGTTTTAGGCCGCTAGTGCGTAGTTTTCGTCGTTGGCAACTAAAAAAGTTACAGCGATTTTTTTACGAGAGTCACTACCCTCTCGGCATGCACCTTAGGCGTCATAACCGGCGTCGAAGCCAAGTCGCCCCCAATGTGGTCCTTATGTAGGACAGCGACAGAGTCTATCAGTTCCCTTCCTTGTGGGCTCCAGATGAACGCTGTTAGGCCGCTATAATGTGAAATGGGGCAAATTTTGGGGCTTTCAAGGCCCTGGTCTTGCACCGCAACCCCCTGCCTTTCTGCCCCCAGACAAGGAAGAATCTATGCCTGTTAGCGCTTTCGGCCTTTTTAATCATCGTGGGCTGTTTACCCAGGCGTGCCTGCTGCTGTTGCTGCTTGCCAATGCACCGGCTCACGCGGCCACCAAAGACCTCACCTGCAGGCTAACCGAACAGCTCACCGCCAGTTTTGCCAATCGCACTGAGTCGCTTGAAGCCCTCGCGATTTCTGGTGGGGGTTCGCGCGGGGCCTGGGGCGCGGGCTTTCTGTCTGGGTGGCGGGGAAACCTGCCGGCACAGGAACGGCCTTTTGATCTGGTCACCGGTGTGAGCGTTGGCGCGTTGCTGGCCACCCACGCCTATCTTGGTTTGTATGCCCAAGAAGAGGATGGCCCACAGCGCCTGAATGAAATATTTCTGGAGTTAACCAACAGGCAGGTCCGGCGTCGGCGGGTCAGGTTTGTGTGGACGCTGGCAGCCGACTCCACCCATTCGAATGCGCGCCTGGCGAAAACTCTGCGCCGCGTTATTACCGAGGAGTTGCTGCTGCGGGTGAACGAGCGTCAGCAGCAAGACCCCGGCTTGCTGTGTGTCACCACCGTCAACCTGCGTTCGGGAGGTCTTGTGCGCTGGGACCTCACGCGCATTGCCACGGATTTTGCGGCCGCACAGGGCGAGTCACGTGCGGCGTTGCTCGATTTGTACCGCAACCTATTGCTGGCTGCGACAGCTATTCCCGGAGTGTTTTCGCCGCAAGAGATTTCCTTCGACAGTGCACAATACACAGTAGAAAACAGTGTCTCGGGCGACCGGCACATTGACTCTGGCGTGCGTAATCAGGTGGTGGGGCCCGCTCCACCGGCCACGCAAGCAGAGGATCTTTATGACGACGAATATGGCATGTTGTTCGGCGAAATGATGGAGAACGAAGCGCCGCCGCCCAAGGTTTATCTGTTGATCAACGCCGATCCAGTGCTTCCCGCAAGCCAGGATATTAGAGTAGGGCCGTTTCCGGTGCTTGCCGTTGCGGCGCGCAGTCTGCTAATTATTTTGAATCAAAGCGCCAAGAGTAGCCGCGAGCGCGTGCAGGCGCAGGCCCGCGAGTTTAATGCGACCTGTCAGGCGGTGGCGATGCGGCCAACAGACCTGCAACCAACTACGTGCAAAGCCTATGCACGCTCCGGCGCTCGCAGCAACGCGCCGCTCGAAGCGCTGGAGTTCAATTGTTCCCGTGAGCTATTTGGGTTTGGCCAAGCCCGTGGCCGCAGCGTTGAATGGCAGGCGTGCGAAAGTTTGTAAAACGATGCCATTGCAGGGTTGATGTTCTACGGTTCCCCTACCGATGATCCGTCCGCAACACCCGCTGCTTCTGTCGGTTCCAGTCGCGCTCGGCCATGGTTTTTCGTTTGTCGTGTTCCTGCTTGCCCTTGGCCAGCGCCACTTCGCACTTCACGCGGTTGTCTTTCCAGTACAGCCGGGTGGCCACCGCGGTGTAGCCCTTGGCCGAAATCGCCTGGAAGATCTTGGCGATTTCTTTGGCGTGCAGCAGCATCTTGCGCA
>CAZSYU010000133.1:0-9074 GCA_964611345.1 uncultured Pseudomonadales bacterium | reverse complement strand
GTTCACTACTGTGGTGGGTGAAGGGCAGGATGAGCGCGCCGGGCAGGTCGTGTGTGCCGCTGGATGGTCTGGTCTCTGCGCTATAGGCGGCGGCAATTTGTTGAAAGTAGTTCGCCGGCAAGACGGCGTCGGCGTCCGTGTTGCACAACAACAGATTTTTAATCTGACCGCGCAGCATTAGGTGGCAAGCAATGTCATTGCCGATTTTGCGTGCAAGCCCGGTTGCCTGATCGGCGGGCAAGGCGTTGCTTGCGGCGTCGATGGTCAGTACATCGATACCAGCACTGTGGTTACGTACCATTGCTGTTCCGAGAAGTTCCAGTGTGCGAGCACGGGCAGTGGCGCTGGCGTCATCGGGTGTGTTGATCACGCTTATCACTAACAGCGCATTGGGTTGACTGCCAAAAGTCTGGTTGCCTAGCAGACGCGCCAAAAAGTCAGGACTTTCATCGAACGCTGGTACGATCAATACCCAGCGGTAGCTGCGCTGCAACGCGGGCTGAGTAGCGAGGCTGTGTTCGAGTGCGACGCCTTCGCCATACCGCTCCAGATAAACTTCCAGTGGACGTAAGTACGCGTCTGGGGAAGCCAAGGTGGCGCCGGAGCTAGTGCAGCGCTGCGCGCACAGGCAGTACGCGCACTATTTCGGCTTCAGCCGCGCAAAGTTCGGCAAGCCGCGCTTCGACTTCAGCGCTCGTAAAGTAGTGATCAGCCAGCTCGACAAAAAGCTGCCAGTGGCGATGCTCACTTGCTGTGATTGCGCGATAGAACTTTTGTAGCGCGGGGTCTTCTACACCCTCGGCCACCAGGCTAAAGCGTTCGTGTCCCCGCGCTTCTACAACAGCCGCGACCAGCAAACGGTCGAGCAGATAGGCTTCGGTGCCATTGCGAATCTGTTTTTGCAGCGCGTTGATATAGGGATCTTTAGTGTCTGGCTGAGGCTGTGCGCCGCGCTCGATGAGCAGCTTGATAACTTCGCGAAAGTGACTCATCTCTTCAACCGCCAGATCAGCCATGGCGGCCAGTAGCCGGGGTTGGTCCGGGTAGTGCGAAGCCACGTTCACCGCCATGCCCGAGGCTTTCTTTTCACAGGATGCGTGGTCTGCGAGAAATGCGTCGAAGTTCGCGAGCACACAAGGCAGCCAGTCAGCACGGGTGGGCTCAAGTGGTAACAGCTCCGGCAGCTGCAGATGGCCCACGGTTGGATTCCGGGTAGGAGTCAGAGTGTTCATGGGCTGCCGACTTAGCGGCTAAAGCACTGGGTCAGCCAACTGGAGATGTCATGCAGTTCTTCAATGCACACTTGATGCCCCATCTGATATTCGTGCCACTCCACCTGATAGTTCAGACCCAACAAGGCCTCGCGAGAGGTGATGGCACGAGTAATCGGAATCATGGGGTCGCCAATGCCATGCGCCATAAAAATCGGGGCGTCCAGCGAATCGAGGGTGATCTCGTCGATCAGATGCTCAGGGTCATGCACATAGGTCGACAGGGCCATGATGCCGCCGAGCTTGCGGTGGCTGCGCAGCCCATGTTGCAGGGCAATGACACCACCCTGGGAGAACCCAGCGACTACAATCTTGTCTGCAGTCATGCCCTCATCAAGCTGGGCCTGCACGAGACCATCGAGCCGAGCCGCAGACTCTCGAATGTCCTCAGTGCCGGCGAGGGGTGCCGACATGTCAATGTCGTACCAGGCACGCATTTCGGCGCCGCCGTTGATGGTTACCGGTCGTACGTCGGCATGGGGGAAGACAAACCGCAAGCCGTCAGGAATGTTGAGTTCTTCAATGACGGGCACAAAATCATGACCGTCCGCCCCGAGTCCGTGCAACCAAATGATGGCGCCGGTGGCATCACCGGCGGGTTCGGCCAGTATCTGGTCTGCAGATTCGCTAATAGTGTGCTTGCTCACGATGACGACTTAACTCCTGTACTGGTAGAGGATTTACTGACTGTGCGCCAGTGGAGAATAACGCATATGGGACAGGCAGGGTTGCGGGGCGTAGGATAGCGCCCCCGATGTAATGTTGTGATACCCCAACAGTTCGATGTCTGAACAACCACTTGAACCCGAGCGCGAATCATCGCGTAATTTGCGTAGCCTGCGGCCGGCCTTTGCCTACCTTGCGCCCTACAAGTTACAGATGGTGGCGGCCACCATTGCGCTGATCGCAACGGCGAGCATCACACTGTCGGTGGGGCAGGGTGTAAGGGTAATCATCGACTCCGGGTTTGGCTCGCAGGACCCTAAATTACTCAGCTCCAGTCTCTTGCTGTTTGGTGGCCTGGTGCTGGGTCTTACCGTCGGCACCTTTGTCCGGTTCTACTTTGTGTCCTGGATTGGGGAGCGCGTGAGCGCCGATTTGCGCAATGCAGTGTATGCGCACCTGATCGATCTGCACCCTGGTTTTTTTGAGCAGAACCAACCCACAGAAATTCAGTCGCGCATTACTACCGATACTACCCTGCTACAAAATGTTATCGGCTCCTCTGTATCCATTGCGTTGCGCAACGTGCTCATGTTTTTTGGCGGAGTACTGTTGCTGCTTTACACCAATCCCAAGTTAACGGCGATTGTGTTGGGTAGTATTCCGCTGATTATTGTGCCGATTATTTTGTTCGGACGACGGGTGCGCTCGTTGTCCCGTTCATCACAAGACACACTCGCGGACGTGGGTAGTTATGCGGGTGAGTCGTTGCGCAATATCAAGGTGGTGCAGGCCTATAACCATCAAGCCGCGGACGTTGCTGCGTTTGATGAGCGCGTAGAGAGCGCGTTTGTTGTGGCTGTGCGACGCATACGCCATCGCTCTTATCTAATCGCCATGGTGATGTTGCTCATTATGGGCGCCATTGGAGCGATGTTGTGGGTGGGCGGCCAGGACGTTTTGCAGGGGCGTACCACGGCGGGCGAGCTTGCCGCTTTTGTGTTTTATGCCTTGATTGTAGCTGGCTCCGTGGGTGCGATTAGCGAGGTGTGGACAGATTTGCAGCGCGCGGCGGGTGCGACCGAACGTTTGATGGAATTGTTGGCGGCCCCCAACGAATTGCCCGATCCGAAAACTCCGGCGGGGCTTGTGAAACTGCAAGGTGCAATTGCGTTTGCGGGCGTTGGTTACGCGTACCCTTCCCGACCCGGTGTGCAGGTGTTGAACGACGTCACCTTCGCGGTTAAGCCCGGCGAGATGGTGGCGTTGGTGGGTCCGTCGGGGGCAGGCAAGAGCACGCTGTTCGATCTGGTGCTGCGGTTTTATGACCCGGTCGAGGGTGCAGTGTCACTCGATGGCAATGATTTGCGTGATTTGTCGCGGGCTGACGTGCGCGAGCACATTGCGCTGGTGCCCCAGGATGCAGCACTTCTGGCCGGCACCATTCGCGAGCTGGTGGGTTATGGCGAGCGTGGTGGACAGATTGACGATGCGCGCGTCAAAGCGGCGCTTAACAAGGCTAACGCGCTCACCTTTGTTGATGCGCTGCCCGAAAGGCTTGACACTAAGCTTGGTGAGGGCGGTGTTGGACTGTCGGGTGGGCAGCGGCAACGGTTGGCAATTGCGCGGGCGCTGTACAGTAACCCCAGAGTGTTGCTGCTCGACGAGGCAACCAGCGCGCTGGATGCCGAAAGCGAAGCACAGATTCGGGATGCGTTATTGGCTATTCGCGGCGAGGTTACTGTGCTGGCGATTGCGCATCGTTTGTCGACCGTAACCGGAGCCGATCGCATTGTGGTGCTTGATGGGGGCGAAGTGTCGGCGATTGGCTCGCACGACAAACTGTTGTCGACTAGCCCGTTGTATGCCCGCTACGCGAAGGTTCAGTTGGAGGCGTCTTTCGAGGCCGAACTGGAAACAGAAGGTGAAGCCGCTGCTGTGTCAGATTCAGCAAAGAGGGTGAGCTGATCTGCCGTATCCGGGTGTGCCAGGCGCACGCCCAGACCAAGCAGGCGCACCGGTTGCGCGCCGCGTTGCCAACCCGATTGAATAAGCGCTGTGTAGTCTTCGAGCGTGCACTGGTTGCCCATGCTCGAAACGGTGGTGGTGGTGA
The DNA here is from genome assembly GCA_964611345.1 of uncultured Pseudomonadales bacterium. Taxonomy (GTDB): domain Bacteria; phylum Pseudomonadota; class Gammaproteobacteria; order Pseudomonadales; family Azotimanducaceae; genus JALZVT01. The sequence goes on along the minus strand of CAZSYU010000133.1, from coordinate 5,027 downwards.
AATCGCTGAAGCGTACTTTCACAAAACATTGATCGATACGGTCTCGAGATTTATTGGCATCGATTCGGGTCTGTAAGTCGTCGAACAGTGCGGCACTTGCGTGCAGAGCGCTCGTCAGGTCGGGCAGATCTTTTGCGTAGGTGCGCTCTACGCTGATCGACTTGCGCACGCGGTGCGGTCGCACCGGTCGATTGTCAATGCCGCGCGACAGCTCATACAGGCGCAAGCCAAATTTGCCGTAAGAGCGGGTTAGATCGTTCAGTGACAAAGCGCGCAAGTCGGTGCAGGTTTTGATCCCAGCCTTGTGCATGCGGGCGGCGGTTACCGAGCCAACGCCAAAGATTTTCTCCACTGGTAACTCGGCGACAAAGGCATCCACTTCATCTGGCGTTACCGTAAATTGGCCGTCGGGCTTCTTCCAGTCGCTGGCGATTTTGGCGATGAACTTGTTGGGTGCGATACCGGCCGAAATGGTGATATGCAGTTCTTCACGTACCGCGCTGCGAATGGCGCGGGCAATCAGAGTGGCGCTGCCCTCGTGTTCTAAACACTCGCTTACGTCAAGAAAGGCCTCGTCTAGCGACAAGGGCTCGATCAGGTCGGTGTAACGGGCGAAAATTTCACTGATCTGGGCTGACACCGCCTTGTATTTGGCCATGTTACTGCGGACGATCACAAGGTTTGGGCACAGGCGTACGGCGTGGCTCATGGGCATGGCGCTGTGCACGCCGTAGCGGCGCGCTCTGTAGTTGCAGGTGGCAACAACCCCTCGTTTGTCCGGCGAACCACCCACCGCCACGGGCTGATCACGCAAAGCAGGGTCGTCACGCATCTCTACAGACGCGAAAAAACTGTCGCAATCAGCGTGAATGATCTTGCGGGTTGCCGTGGGCTCCATGCCCCGCATAATAACCGCTAGTGTTTAGTAAAAGGGGAGTGCGCCATGGGACCGTTGGCAGGATTACGTATTATTGAGTTGGCTGGCATTGGCCCGGGGCCCTTCTGCGGCATGATGCTGTCAGATATGGGCGCGGAAGTGATTCGGATTGACCGTTACACCGAGAACCCGAAACCGTCCAAAGACGTACTCAATCGTAACCGCCACTCCATCGCGGTCGACCTGAAACAACCCGAAGGCATTGAAACCGTGTTGAAGCTTGTCGATGGCGCAGACGGTCTGTTCGAGGGCTTTCGTCCAGGTGTTACCGAGCGTCTCGGCCTTGGCCCCGATGCTTGCATGGCACGCAACAAAAAGCTGGTCTACGGCCGCATGACGGGCTGGGGTCAAGATGGCCCCATGGCGAATGCTGCGGGCCACGACATCAACTACATCGCCTTGTCTGGTGCGCTGTATTCGGTTGGCCGCGAAGGTGAACGTCCAGTACCGCCGCTAAACCTGGTGGGTGACTTTGGCGGCGGTGGCATGTTGCTCGCCTTCGGTATGGTGTGTGCGCTGTTGGAGGCGTCGCGCTCTGGCGAAGGCCAGGTGATTGATGCCGCCATGATCGATGGCGCGTCGTCGCTGATGTCCATGTTTTTCAGCATGTCGGCGATGGGTCAGTTCACTGACAAGCGTGGTACCAACTTGCTCGATGGTGGCGCGCCATTTTACGACACCTACGAAACCAGCGATGGCAAATACATCAGCCTTGGTTCTATCGAGCCACAGTTTTATGCGCTGCTAAAAGAGAAAGCCGGTCTGGATGAAGACATGTTTGGCGCCCAACACGCGCATGACCAGTGGGGCACACAAAAAGAGCAACTCACCGGCATTATAAAAAGCAAAACGCGCGATGAGTGGTGCGACATTATGGAAGGCACCGACGTGTGCTTTGCACCTGTGTTGTCTATTTTTGAAGCGCCAGATCATCCGCACGCAAAGCATCGCAACAGCTATGTGAACATCGATGGTGTCACTCAGCCCGCTCCCTCGCCGCGCTTCTCACGTACTCAGGCCGAAGTTCGACATGGTCCGCGTATGGCTGGGCAAGACTCTCTGGTGGTCTTACAGGACGCCGGGTTTTCGGCGGACGACATTGCTGCTTTGCAAGCGAAGAAAGTGATTCCCGCGTGAGCGGAGATTCGTCTACCGCCACCGATGCTTCCGAGTTGCTTGAACGATATCGAGCTGTTAGTGCAACCGCAGCTGCGCAGCCTGAGGTGTTCTGGCGCGAGCAAGCCGAACGCATTGACTGGTTTGAGTTTCCTCAGACCATACTTAGCAAAGACGAAAATGGCGCCGATCGTTGGTATGCCGGCGGCAAGCTGAATACCGCCTGGCTTGCGCTTGATCGCCATGTCGAGGCCGGACGCGGCGACGAGGTGGCGCTTATCTATGATTCGCCCGCGACGGATACCTACACCAAATACAGCTACCGCGAGCTGACCGATTGGGTGGCAAAGGCAGCGGGCGCACTAGTCGCGCTAGGCGTTGGTAAAGGTGATCGCGTCATCATTTATATGCCAATGGTGCCCGAAACCGCAGTCGCCATGCTGGCCTGCGCGCGCATCGGCGCTGTGCATTCTGTTGTGTTTGGCGGCTTTGCGGCGCCGGAGCTGGCGGTGCGCATCGACGACGCCACACCCAAGGTTATTCTGTCAGCGAGCTGCGGTATTGAGTTCGATAAGGTTATTGAGTACAAACCGCTGCTCGATCGCGCTGTTGATCTTGCACAGCACAAAGTGAATCACTGTGTGGTGCTGCAACGTCCCCAGGCAGCAGCACAGTTACAAGCCGAGCGTGACATCGACTGGCTCGACTTTGAAGTTATGGGCGAGCCCGTGGATTGCACCCCTATGGATGCAACCGACCCGCTGTACATACTTTATACCTCTGGCACCACGGGCAAACCGAAAGGCGTGCTGCGCGACAACGGTGGGCATGCGGTAGCGCTCGCTTACAGCATGGATGTTGTCTATGGCGTAGATCAGGGCGAAACCTTTTGGGCGGCATCCGATGTGGGCTGGGTGGTGGGTCACAGCTTTATCGTTTACGGGCCGCTGATAGCTGGCTGTGCGAGTGTGCTGTTTGAAGGTAAACCTGTCCGCACACCGGATGCCGGAACGTTTTGGCGCGTGATAGACAACTATCAGGTGCGCGCGTTCTTTGTTGCGCCGACGGCATTTCGCGCGATAAAAAAGGAAGATCCCGAAGGGAGCTTGCTAAAAAACTACGACATCAGTTGTCTGCGTACACTGTTTGTCGCCGGCGAACGTCTCGATCCGCCCACCTATCACTGGCTTGATGAGGTTTTGCATTGTCCAGTGGTTGATCACTGGTGGCAGACCGAAACTGGCTGGCCTATTTGCTCGAACCTTGCGCGGATGGGGCTGCTGCCGATCAAGCCAGGGTCACTTGCGTTACCTATTCCCGGCTACGACCTGCGAATTTTTGACGAAGACGGCAACGAACTGCCTGCTGGCGCAGAAGGCAATGTGGTGTTGAAGGCGCCGCTACCACCGGGTGCTCTGCCCACCGTATGGGAAGATCATGCCCGGTACGTCAGCGCGTATTGGGAGCGCTACCCCGGCTATTACCTTACTGGTGATGGCGGTTATGTGGACGAGGAGGGTTACGTGTTTGTCATGGGTCGTGTCGATGACGTGATAAACGTTGCCGGACACCGCCTGTCAACAGGCCAAATGGAAGAGGTTGTTGCAGGTAACTCAGCGGTCGCCGAATGCGCAGTGGTAGGCATCAAGGATGCAGACAAAGGCCAGATACCCCTGGGTTTGGTGGTGCTGAAAGATGGCATCAATGTCTCGCTTGATGAGCTCAAGGCAGAGCTGGTAGCAGCGGTGCGTGCGCAGGTGGGCGCCTTCGCTAACTTTCGTGAGCTGATTCGGGTGGAGCGCCTGCCCAAAACCCGCTCGGGCAAGATATTGCGGCAAACCATTCGTAAAATGGCCGATGGCGACCCCTTTGAGATGCCTTCTACCATTGACGATCCCGCCATTCTCGATGAAATCAGGGAGGGGCTCGCTACCCGTTAGCTGCCCGTACTATCATTAGTCCATGATTATTGTGCACGGCACCATCCCGTTAAAGCCTGACTGTCGCGAACAGGCGCTCGACCTCGCCCGGCAGATGGCCGAGGCGAGCATCTCTGAGCACGGCTGCATTTCGTATGATTTCTATCTCGGGCTGTTAGATGAAAACGTGCTCATGTTGTTTCAGGAATGGGATTCCATGGAAGCACTACGCGGCCATTTTCAAACCAGTCACATGGAAGTATTCATGCGTGAGCTGCCAAATTACCTCGCGGGCGAGATCATCACGCGGCGGTTTGCGGTGCAGAACGTTGATGTGGATGAGGCTGATGAACAGACGATGGCGGAACCTCGCCCTATTGTTCACTAGTCCAGCTGCCAAGACGGAATCCCCATTAAGTGGCAACTCGAAAAATAACAGTACGCACGGGCTCTATCGAAGAAATCTGGGCGCTTTACTCTGCGTTGCCGGAATTCTCTGCGGAGCTCATTGAGCAGGCAGAATTCGAACGCGCGCTGTCTTTCGCAAGCTCGGTGTCGCTAGTGGCGGAACACAAAGGCGTAGCGGTTGGCTTTAAAGTTGGCTTCGATCGCTACGGCGATGGTTCGTTTTATAGCTGGCTGGGTGGGGTGGCGCCAGACTCGCGTCGTCTTGGCATCGCCAAAACCTTGTTGGACGCGCAAGAACAGCAGGTTGTCAGTGCAGGCTTTGATCGCATCTACGTAAAAACCCGGAACCGCTTTGTGGCGATGCTGACTATGCTGTTAACCAATGGCTACGGCATCGTTGGCGTGAATCTGCCCGACGATCTGCCGGTTGCAGATGGCCGCATCACGCTGTGTAAGGTTCTTCGCGGTTAGGGGCGGGGCGGTTAGGCCAGTTTTTCCGCCAATCGAGCGAGTCGCTCGCCGGCAGCCTTGGCAATTTTCTGCTCATCCGTAGTCAGACTTACGGTCTTGTTTTCTCCGGCCACGTGAGTGGCACCGTAAGGCGTGCCGCCACTCTGGGTCGCGCGTAATTCCGGTACGCTGTAGGG
>CAZSYU010000132.1:0-9118 GCA_964611345.1 uncultured Pseudomonadales bacterium | reverse complement strand
GGCTGATGTAAATGCCGAACTTGCGCGGGCCGTTGTGAGTGAGGGTGGGCGGATTGCCAGCGAAGTGTTGGCGCCATTGAACCAGAGCGGTGACGAAGAAGGCTGCCACATAGACAATGGTGCGGTAAGTGTACCGCAGGGGTTTGGTGCTGCGTTTAATGAACTTGCGCAGGGTGGCTGGCTGGGCTTGTCGGGGAATCCGGAGTACGGCGGCCAGGGCATGCCGAAAACGCTATCGTGCGTGCTCGAAGAAATGTTCTACGGCAGCAACTCGGCCCTGTACCTGTATGGCACACTCACCGTTGGTGCGGCGATGTGTATTGACGCACATGGTTCGCAGGCGCAGAAGCGCACTTACCTGCCGAAGCTCTACAGCGGTGAGTGGACCGGCGCCATGGCACTGACCGAGGCGCACTCGGGCACAGACCTCGGCATCATGCGCACGCGAGCAGAGCCCATGAGCAATGGCGCCTACGCCATTAGCGGCACCAAAATATTTATTTCGAGTGGCGATCACGACATGGCGGACAACATTGTTCACCTGGTGCTCGCTCGATTGCCGGATGCACCTCCTGGCAGTAAAGGCATCTCGCTGTTTATTGTGCCGAAATTTTTACCCACAGAAGATTTAAGTGCCGGGGAGCGCAACTCGTTTGCGCCCGGTTCGTTGGAATACAAGATGGGTATTCGTGGTAGCGCCACCTGTGTGATGAACTACGACGGCGCTACCGGCTTTTTATTGGGCGAAGAAAACCAGGGCCTGGCCGGCATGTTTACCATGATGAACTACGAGCGCTTGTCGGTTGGCATTCAAGGGCTTGGTTTGTCGGAGCTTGCTTATCAAAATGCGGTAACTTACGCGCGTGATCGCCTGCAAGGGCGTTCGCCCACCGGTGTGCAAAATCCGGACGGCCCTGCAGATTCTTTATTGGTACATCCAGATGTACGGCGGATGTTGCTAACCGTGCGTGCCTACAACGAAGCCGGCCGAGCGTTCGCCTTGTATGTGGGGCAGCAGCTCGACCAGGCGAAGTACGCAGAAAGCGCAGAGGACAAGGCAGCGGCCCAGCGCAAAGTAGAATTGCTGACGCCTATTGCCAAAGCGTATTTGTCTGATCGGGGTTTTGATTGTGCCGTGCTGGCACAACAAGTGTTGGGCGGCCATGGCTACATTGGCGAATGGGGCATGGAGCAGATTGTGCGTGACGCGCGCATCGCGCAGATTTATGAAGGCGCAAACGGCGTACAAGCGCTGGATCTTATTGGCCGCAAGATGTTGCGTGATGGTGGCGAGTCTGCAATGGCGTTGATGGCTGAGATGCGTGCCTGTGACGCGCCTGCCGAACTTGGCCAAGGGTTAGGCGCAGCGATAGATTCGTTGACGGCTGCTACCAAGTCGGTTCTGGCTCGGAGTAAAGATGACCCCACACTGGCCGGCGCGGTCTCGGCGGACTACCTCGAACTGTTTGGTTTGGTGTTGTACGCCTGGTTGTGGGCGCGCATGGCAAAGAGTGCGCCGGCGGATGAGTATGGCGACAACAAGCGCCAAACAGCGAACTACTTCTTTGCGCGAGTACTACCCAAACACTTGTCGCTTGCAGCATCGATTGATGCCGATGCGAGTGCGGTGATGGCTATGCCGGCGGATTCGTTTTAGCGACCGCTTGTTGCGCCGCGCGAAGTCACCGGACAGGGGTGCTTGTCGGTGCGAGGGTCGCACACCTTGACGGAGCGCATATACAGCGACCACTCGCCCATCTCTTTGTTGGTCAGCGGCGGGGTGTCGTTTTGCAGAGCGTCTGACCGGCGGGCCCGGGATATCACGTAGAAGAAGTCTTCCCCCTGAATGGCCTTGATGATCGAGACCTCACTGCGGGCGTTGACATTGCTCTTGTTGCAGATGAGCAGCCGAACCGAGGTGGGGTAACCGTTTTCGAACCCCGAATGCACATTGGAGTGGTTAGAGCCGGTGCATTCCTTTTTTAACGCCTCGCCCATGCCCTCTAGAAAGGTGATGGGGTCGGGCAGGGGTTTGAGGGCGTTCGCTTCTATAAACAATCGATCGTTCCAGTCGTCTTTGTCTTGACCCGCCGGAACATATTCCGCCAGCCGAAACGCATCGCTTGTCTGTTCTTCGATTCGCAACCACGCGGGCGGCGCTTGCAGCAGCAAGGTTTCTTCGGTGGCGGGTGGTGTAGCGGTATTGGGGGCAGGCGTCGTCTGGGTGATTTCAGCAGAGTCAGTGCAGGCGACCAGCAGCGTTGTCAGGGCCAGGGGCGCCAGCGCCGTTCTTAGCCCCTTTCTTAGCCCCGTTCTTGGTGTCGGATTGAGTAATGTCATTCTGATTCTTGTGGTACTGGATTTAGAGGGGTAAATCTAATACACCGTGCTGACCACGTCGCGCACAAAGTTTGTTTTGCCGTCGCCCACAAAGCCCGATAGGTAAGTTACTGGGGTGTCGGTTGCCGCATTTTGACTGCTACTGCACGACAGAGCGGGCTTATCGTCGAGCTGATCGATGCGGGCGAAGCGCTGTTCTGCTGCGAAGTATTCCGGGTGCAGCAGATAGCTGATGGCCGCTGAGTCCCAGGGGTGGAACCCCTTGTCGGTAGGAAAGGACTCGGTCCAGTGCCTTACCCAGTCGAGTGAATTGGTGTAGAAGTAATCCGCTGTTGGGTTGTTGCGGGCCTTGATGGCGCTTAAGTCTGCTTCGCTAACCTCGACTACGCTGGTTAATTCGAACCCAGCCAGCACCAGTGGCAGTTTTGCTGCCAACAACGTGGCCATGGCAGCTACATCGTTTTCAAAATTAAAATCGCGTACAGGGCCGGTATCACCAATAAAGAACCGATTGCCGGGTGTGCGCCCGGCGACAATGATCAGCTGGTTGATGTTGCCCAGCACCTCGGGAAACTTCTCTACCAGCTGGGCAATGTTGGTGAGTGGACCGATAGCGGCGATGTTCACTTTTTGAGTTTTTAATGTGTCTGCCAGGAACTGGACTGCAGGGAGGATGGCGTTGCCTGGCTGGTTGGTTTCGGCTCCGGGATGGACTGGTGTGTCTGCCTCTTTTAAGGACACCAGCTCGCCGGCGATGCGCAGCACATCAGGATGTGGCGCGTTGCCGTAGACGGTAGTGATGCCGAGCAAATCAATGTGTTCAGAGTTCAGGGCTTCGACAATGGCAAAGCCGTCGTCAATATCGCGCGGTCGGCCCTCGTGCCAGGCGCCCAGTGCGACGTCGGTATCGATGATGAGTGGAATTTTTGCCATGGGTTCTCGTATTAGCTTGCGCTTGCCAGTACCATGCCGCGCCCAGTGTTGAGCCACTGGGTTTTTGTGGCTGTGCTGGTGTCTGTTGCCAGTGGCAGCTGGGCAACGCCAAGTAATCGACGAATAAGCTCGATGCCGGCAAAGCCCTCGGCTAATGCCATGTCGAACTTGTTGCTGCCACTGTAGCTCGCAATGCAGCGGCTTGCCTGTTCTGCCGACAGGCCTGCAAACTGTAGATGAGCAAGGCAGACACCCACGTCAAACTCTGCTGGCCCGACAAAGGTAAATTCAGGATCGATGATGCTGACCACTGGGCTTGTGCCGTTTAGGTCGGCAAGCCAGGAGCCGGGGTAGAAGTCGCCATGGAGCAACGCAGGCGTTGATGCGTAGTCTTGCTCGCCCAGATAGATGGCGCCGAGTTTTTTGGCCGCACTTACCAGGGCGCTGTCATTGGCAAAGTCGCTGGCGATGCCACCAAGTTCGCCGAGTTCGAGCCCGTTGTTAGCCTGTAGTGGCAAATCGAAAATGTGCGTGTGGTTGAGTTGTCGCATGGCCATGTTTGTGAGCTCTGCCGGCGGCGCCATGCTGTGCAGTTGGCTGAGCCAACTCAGCAACGAAGGCATGAAGTTTGGTAGCCGTTCGGCAATGCCTGGTGTGGCGTAGGCGGCGCTTAAGTCGAGGGCAGCGCCCAGGTCTTCGAACGCCAGTAGATGGTTTGCTGCATCGCAACCCAAGAGTTCAGGCAGTCGCGCGGCTACTTCGGCGTGTTTTTTGGTCGCTGTATAAAACGCCGCCTCGGCGGCGCCGCGCTCGATGGGCGCCGGAATATCGGGGTATTTTGCGACAAAGGGCACCGCCTGTTTCAGAATAAGGCTGGTGTGGGTGGCGTTTGACCCCGTGCAATCCACGCGCAACGTTCGGTTCATGTTGCCCTCGCCTGCCGAACGGGGGTTGGTCAGTTGTGTAGTGGGTTCGATCCAGCCTAGATCTTGCAAGTGTGACTGAACGGCGGGGATATTTTCGGCTGATAGTTCGAGCATAGTCAACGGATGGCCACCGGATTGATAACTGCCTGGAGTTGGTGTGTGTTGATGATTGCAAGGATATAGATGCCGTTTCCCCTCGTGATTTTTTTTGTAGTTATACCAGTACGACCGCGCTCTGGCCGAAAAGTGCGGGTCGATTGCTAGTGCTTGCGCAGCCGGGCAGGCAAACGCTGGTAGATGTCCTCGAACGCGCCGTTGCTCATGATGACAATGTGCCGCGGCTTGTCTGGCAGCTTGCTGACGCGATCGATCAGGGCGTCGAGATTATCGTCCACAGTGGCCGGTACGACGCAGTTGGAGGCGACCTCAAAAATATCCCACTTAATCTTCGCGCCTCGAAACCACATGACGGCATCTGCCGGGGCGCAACAGGTTTTCAGTTCTTCCTGCAGTGCACCGAGTGACATGGTGTGAGTGCGCGGCTCTATGATGGCGACGACTTCTTCGCCGCCGACGGCATTGCGCAGCCCCTGCAGCGTGGTGCGAATGGCTGTGGGGTGGTGGGCAAAGTCGTCGTAAATGCGCGTATCCCCCACGGTGGCGATAAGCTCCATACGGCGCTTAACGCCGCTAAACTCACACAGTGCTGTTACTGCCGTTTGCGCGGGCACGCCGGCGTGGCGCGCGGCTGCCGTTGCGGCCAGGGCGTTACTCACGTTGTGATTACCGAGTGCGCCCCAGTTAACGGTGCCGAAATTTTCGTCGTTCAGACAAACATCAAACTGGCTGCCGTCACTCGATGCATTGTCGGCGTGCCAGGTTTCGCCGGTCTCCGATTCGGTCTCTGCTTCCATACGCTTGCGCTGGGTAAGCTCGCGCTGGGTTAGATTTATTCTGCTGAGGGGAGTCCAGCAGCCCTGTTTAAGTACTTGATTTACCCCTTCATCGTGTTCCGGCGCGATAACCAGGCCGTTGGCCGGAATGGTGCGCATCAACAAATGAAATTGCGACTGAATGGCGGCCAGATTGTCGAAGATGTCTGCGTGGTCGAATTCGAGGTTGTTAATGATGAGTGTGCGGGGATGATAATGAACAAATTTCGAGCGACGATCGAAGTAGCTGGTGTCGTACTCGTCGGCCTCGACCACAAAGAAGGGGGACTCGCCGAGGCGTGCTGACACATCGAAGTTGTTGGGTGCGCCACCAATCAGAAAGCCTGGCTGCATTCCTGCGTATTCCAAAATCCAGGCGATCATGCTGGCCGTTGTGGTTTTGCCGTGAGTGCCAGCGGCCGCTATCACCCAACGATTGACCAGAATCTCGCGGCCCAGCCATTCTGCACCCGAACTGAACGGCAAGCCGCGCTCAAGAACGTATTCAACACCCGGGTTACCGCGCGGCAGGCCCGCGTTACCGAGAATGACGAGGTCGGGTGCGGGCTCGAGTTGGGTCGGGTCGAAGCCCTCGTACACCTCAATTTGCGCGGCCGCCAACAGATCGCTCATGGGCGGGTAGAGTTGGTTGTCGCTGCCGCTGACGCGGTAACCCGCTTCTTTCGCGAGGATCGCAAGGCTGCCCATCAGGGTGCCGCCGATGCCCATAAAATAGAGAGATCTGCTCATTTATTGAGTAACTACCTCGGTAATGGTGACGCAGAAGATAGAGATAACCAGCCCGACGCCGATGCCGATGCCGAGGGTGGTGTCTAATGCCCGGTGCATGATGAAGCCGATAATGGCCATATGCCACAATTGGTAGGTGATGCTTATGGGTAGGGAGATTTCCATATTGCTCAGGTGCAGAGGCACCAGCACGATGCCTAAAATGGCACTAAGCAGCAGATCGACGCCCAATATGGCGCCGAATGTCGGCGCAAAGCGATGTGTTTTAGCGGCCAGGAACAGGGCGTAGCCCACGCAACAGGCCAAAGTAGCCGTCCAGAGGGCGATGTTGGTGGTGACCCCCAGCAGGGTCGGTTCGCGCCCCAATGGCTCGCTGATGAGCATTACCAAAACTATCTTGCCTATTACGAGGAGGCCAGGCAGGAGCGGTTGGGTTGGAACCCGCTCCGGGCCCTCGCGCATGAGACAAATGTTCCAGAACAAAGAGACCAGGAGCAGCATAATTCGTGCGGGTAATCTGATGAGTTGTGCGCCAAAATTGTCGCACAGATTGACAGCCAGAATTGGGTAGCGAGCCTCGTCTCGACCGGATAGAAGAGATTCGTTGACTACCAAGTATGTTTAAGAACGACTAAGGATTTCGTTGTATGGCCCCTCGCTCCAAAGCTGCCGCTGCCAAGCCGCAGAACGCCTTTTATGCCCAATCGGGCGGCGTGACTGCTGTGATCAATGCCAGCGCCTGTGGCGTGATTGAGACCGCCCGCAAACATCCCACCAAGATTGGCAAGGTATACGCCGGACGCAACGGTATTCTTGGCGCGCTCTCTGAAGAGCTGATTGATACCTCCCGCGAGAGCGCAAGCGCCATCGCGGGCCTGCGCTCTACCCCAAGCGGTGCGTTTGGATCGTGCCGCTACAAATTGCGTTCTTTGGCCGAAAACAAGCGCGAGTACGAGCGTCTGATTGATGTGTTTCGCGCGCACAATATTGGCTACTTCTTTTATAACGGCGGCGGTGATTCGCAGGATACCGCCCACAAGGTGTCGCAAATCGGTGCGCGCATGGGCTACCCAATTACGTGTATCGGTATTCCCAAAACAGTGGATAACGATTTACCGCACACCGATACCTGCCCAGGCTTTGGCTCGGTGGCGAAATATGTGGCGATTGCCACTCGCGAGGCTGCTCTTGATGTGGCTTCGATGGCCGAGACCTCAACCAAGGTATTTATACTTGAAGTGATGGGGCGCCACGCCGGCTGGATTGCAGCGGCGAGTTGCCTTGCACAGGAAGAACCGAACGATGCGCCACACATTGTGCTGCTGCCGGAAGTTGCGTTTAACGAGAAGAAATTTCTCGCCCGGGTAAAGGCGGTGGTTAAAAAGAGCGGGTACTGTGTGATTGTTGTGAGCGAAGGCGCGCACTATGCCAATGGTAAATTTGTTGCCGACGCCGGCGGCAAAGACGCCTTTGGACACACCCAACTCGGTGGGGTGGCACCTGTGATTGCCAACATGGTTAAGGCCAAGCATGGCTATAAGTACCACTGGGCGGTTGCCGATTACCTGCAGCGCGCCGGTCGACACATTGCGAGTGGTACTGACGTAAAGCAAGCCTATGCCGTGGGTGAGGCTGCGGTTAAGTTTGCGATAGCAGGTAAAAACGCGGTGATGCCAACCATTGTGCGAACCTCTGACAAGCCTTACCGCTGGAAGATTGGCGAGGTGGCCCTGTCGAAAGTGGCTAACGTCGAAAAGCCGATGCCAAAGAAATACATTACCAAAGATGGTTACGGCATAACTGCCGCGGGCCGGCGGTATTTGGCGCCGCTGATTCAGGGTGAAGACTACCCGAGCTACAAAAACGGTATGCCAAAGTATGTGCGGCTGAAGAATTTGTTGGTGGCGAAGAAGTTGCCGAATTTTAAAATTGGCTAGCAAGAACTTACTGGCGAGGTGCGTTTAGTCGAGTTCCAGACCGTTTGCTACTGAGAAGATTTGTTCGAGCGGGCTGCGAACGCCTGCCGCACCATGATCGATTAAGTGTGTATAGATTTGGGTGGTTTTGAGATCGCTGTGACCCAGTTGTTCCTGAATGGTGCGTATGTCGGAGCCGCTCATTAACAGATGAGTGGCGAAAGAATGTCGCAAGGTGTGGCAGCTCACTTTCTTTTCTATGCCAGCAACTTTGGCGGCAACCCTTACTGCTTTTTGAATAGTACGTTCGTGCACGTGATGTCTGCGAAGTAGTTGAGTGCGCGGATCTGTGCTGATGCGGTCGCTTGGAAAAAGAAACTGCCATACCCATTCTGATGGGGCTTCCGGGTATTTTCTTGCGAGCGCATTGGGGAGCCAGACATTAGCATTACCATGTGCTTTGTCGTCTTCGAAGACGAAGCGTACTCGTTCCATGTGGGTGCGAATGTAGGGCACGAGAGAGTCGGCCAGGGTAACGACGCGATCTTTAGCGCCCTTACCGCCGCGAATGGTGATGCAGCGCATGGCAAAGTCGAAGTCTTTGATGCGCAGCCGCAGACACTCCATCACGCGCAAGCCCGAACCATACATGAGAGAAGCCATAAGCCAGTTGTGGCCCTGCAGAGTCTGAAGCAGGCTTGCCACCTCGCGGGTGGTAAGAACGGTGGGTAAGGTTTCGGGCTTTTTGGTCCGAATGACGGGGCCAAGTTGTAGCGGGCGGTGCAGGACTTCTTTGTAGAGGAAGAGGAGGGAGGAGAGGGCCTGGTCCTGGGTGGAGGCGGATACCCGCCGCTTCATGGCGAGATAGGTTAGGAAGGTGGTGACGTCTCTTGAGCCCAGGTCGCGCGGGTGTTGCTTGTTGTGGAATAGAATGTAGCGCCGTATCCAGGCGAGGTAAGCTCGTTCGGTGCGTATGGAATAGTGCCGGGTACGAATGGCATCGCGGACTTGCACGAGGAGTTTTGGTGACGAGGGGGTGTCTGGCATGCAGTAAGTTTGGAGAACTGGGGTTGGTTTCGAGAGCGCAGAAATCTGTAATTTTCAGGAAAAAAACTGAAAATCACGCGAGCCGATGACCGCCGCATTTTGTCCCCAACTATCGCGGCTGCCAGTCGCTTTTCGGGGGTTCGCAGGGTGGGGAGTGTGGCGGTGCAGAGATTGCGGCTGCTCACCGCATTTAGATTACGGCCGGTGGGCGTACATTGGACGTTAGGCGGCGTCGAGACTTTGTTCCAAGTACGGAAGCTTATAACTTCGGAGA
>CAZSYU010000131.1:0-9406 GCA_964611345.1 uncultured Pseudomonadales bacterium | reverse complement strand
GCCATGGCGACATCGCGATTGGTGTCTTGCTCTATGAGCGCAAGCATCATATCTACCCCCGACAGTACCCCTGCCGAGGTCCACAGGCGACCATCGGTTTCGAACAAATGATTCTTGGCCACGCGCGCTGCCGGATACCGTTCGGCCAGTTCGGCAAGGCCTGACCAGTGGGTAGTGACCCGGCGTCCATCAAGCTCACCAAGTTCGCCCAGCAAAAACGCGCCGGTACACACCGATGCCAGGCGCTGGGCGCGAGCCGCAAGCCGACGTAACGTGGCCATAAAGGGATTGGCGAGGATGGCAGCCCGGAGTGCCACCGCGGGCGCACCTGGCACCAGCAAGGTATGAATCTGGGTAGGCAACTCCCCCAACCGCACCCCTTTTATCGGCAGGCCGGTCGAGCTGGTAACCCAGTCTGTCTCACCGCAACACAGGTAGTAGAGGTGATAAGACAGGGCACTATTTATTTCGCCCACGTGATTCAACGCCTCAGTGGGACCGGCAATATCAAGCAAGGTCACCCCCTCGTAGATGGGAACGACCACGTTAATCACTCGAGGAGAAGCTGATATGGCAGTTTGAGACATACTATTAGCATAGCCGCCAATTCGCTGGCGGTATACCCTAGTTCTGCGCTCTAACCGCCACATGAAGCCCTAAAGGACCCAACCATGAAAATCTCCATGCTCATCTATCCCGACATGACGCCACTCGACCTGTTTGGTCCCTTACAGGTCTGGAGCATGCTGCCAGGCACCAGCATCGAGCTGGTGGCAAAAGAGCTCAGCCCGGTAACCACAGATACGGCCGCCATGGTGATGCCGACGCACACCTACGAAACCGCAGCCAAATCGCCCGACGTGCTGTTTGCACCTGGCGGCACCAAGGGCACCTTCGCCATTTGTGAAGATCAGGCCACCATGGACTATCTTAAGGATCGCGCCCAGGGCGCAAAGTGGATCACCAGCGTGTGCACCGGTGCTCTGGTTATGGGTGCCGCCGGGCTACTAAAAGGCTATCGCTCCACCACCCACTGGGCCGCTCTGGACATGCTGGAAGGCTACGGTGCCCAGCCCGTTAAAGACCGCTGGGTAATCGACCGCAACCGGGCCTCCGGTGGCGGGGTTACTGCCGGTATCGACTTTGGCCTTGCGATGATTGCCGAGCTGGCCGGCGAAGAGGCTGCGCGCATCGTGCAACTGGGTGTTGAGTACAATCCGGCGCCGCCGTTCGATTCCGGTCACCCTGATGTCGCCAACCCCGAAACCGTCGAGGCAGTGTTGGCCGGTTTTGCCGCAGCTAGCGCCTAATTAGTCCTAACGCTCAACAACCAGTTGAAAGTTCTTGCGCGCCACCCGCACTAGCGGCTGAGGCGTAAACGCATCAGCGCCACCAACCTCTGCCAGCAACTCACGCACCTGGGTTTGCGCCTGCCCATCAAGCGCGTTAAACGCGTCAAGCGGGCGCTGCCACATCCATTGCTGAAACGGCAAAATCGCGCGCTGCGCGGTGACCTCATTAGGGAGCCCAGCTTCCAATGTAAAACTGTGCATACCGATAGCCCTCGGCACCTGGGTTTCTTGCGGATTATTATCCGCCCACTCGCCGAGTGCCGTCATGGTGTGGTGCAGCGTGGGCAATTGCTCGCGCATCATGCGCGCCAGCACGGGTAACAAAGTTTGTGGAATTTCATCTTCGGGCAAAAAATCACCCGCAAGCGGTGCAGGCTCCATACAACGTAGCACCCAGTCCACCACATTTGGCGCTATGCGGCGCATCAAGTCACCCGAATAAGGATCGCGGTACTGATGCGCGTAAAGCGGACCCACCAAACCAAAGTCGCCAATGCTCGGGCGCGAACCCAGTAAAAATTCATTGTTGGCAAAGTGCGCATCCAACTCGAGGAGTAGGGCTTCGTAACTGGACTCAACCGCAGCGTAGGTTTCTTCCACAACCCCCAGCATGGGCAACGATCCACGAAACGGTCGGCAGGTGCGTTCGCCAACTTCACGTTGCGCAGCCGCATCGAGATCGGGTGCTGAGAGTTTGCCAAACTCGCCAATGATCCAATCGGTGTTGTGATTCCAGCGATAGTGCATCGCTGGCAGCTTCAACCATTCGTCGCCAAACACCTCCAGCAATAGCGCCACCGTCTTCTGCCTGGGCGTTGCAGGTAACACCGGTGCGGCAGGAAACGTTTGTTCCAGCGCATCGATAATATCGCTGGTGTCCTGCAACGTAACACCCGCGGGTGTTACCACCACAGGTATCACGGGCCAACCAACATTCGGCAGAATCACCGTCTTGTAGACTTCTTTGGTGGCGGCCAGCTCCTGATAATCAACGCCTTTGTAGTTCAGATAAGCGCGGGCTTTGGCGCTGTAATAGGAGATATCGCCCCCATAGAGAGTGTACTGCTGAGTCATGAAAACCTGTCTGCTTCAACGCCTTAAAACACCCAGCATAACCCGAGGCCATTACCGACGCAGCGGCTGACAAAAGAGACTTAGCAACAGGTAAGGGACTAATTAGTACCATACCCGTGGTACTGTGAAGGCAATGACCAATACGACACCAGCCAATGGGCTAGCACGCAGCAAGACGCACGCCCTCACCTTTGTCACCATCACCGTGTTCATCGACGTGGTGGGTTTCGGCATCATCATGCCCGTAATGCCTGAGCTACTGATGGAGCTGTCTGGCGAGGGCCTGTCTGGCGCGTCGCAATGGGGTGGCTACCTGGTGGCGTCCTACGCCTTACTGCAGTTTTTATTCGCCCCCGTGCTTGGCAACCTCAGCGATCGCTACGGCCGCCGGCCACTGCTACTGATCTCTCTGGTGTTGTACGGCATCAACTATTTAATCGCCGGCTTCGCCACCGCTCTGTGGGTACTGTTTGTTGGTCGGGCGCTCACCGGCATTGCCGGCTCAACCTATTCCGTGGCCAACGCCCTTATTGCTGATGTTAGCCCGCCCGAGGAACGTGCGCAGAACTTCGGCTTGCTGGGCATGGCGTTTGGCCTTGGTTTCATTTTTGGCCCAAGCATTGGCGGCTTGCTTGGCGCCTGGGACATTCGCGCGCCATTCTTTGCCGCTGCAGCACTGGCATTCTGCAACTCGGCCTACGGCTACTTCGTGTTGCAAGAAACACTTCCGGAAGATCGTCGCCGCCCCTTTGATATCAAGCGCGCAAATCCCCTTGGCGCGCTACTGCAAATTCGCAAGTACCCCATTTTGCTCGGGCTGCTACTCACGGTGTTCATCTACAACATTGGCCATCACGTGTATCCCACCAACTGGAACTTCTACACGATGGCCAAGTTCGACTGGACGCCACTCGACGTAGGCTTATCGATGGGCCTGGTTGGCATACTTATGGCCTTTGTACAGGGCTACCTGATTCGCATTGTTATCCCCAAATTCGGTGCCCCCAAAACTGCGCTGATCGGTTTCTTTGCCGCGACCGTTGCCTACGTTGGTATCGCCTTCGCCCCTAACTCGCTCACGGTGTACGCCTGGGTTGTGGTCTCCGGGCTTGCAGGATTTGTTATGCCAGCGGTACAAAGCATCATGTCGAACAGCGTGCCGCAGGATGAACAAGGTGAGCTGCAAGGAATTGTCGGCAGCATGAATAGCATTGGGGCGGTTATCGGACCGATGGTAATGACCCAGTCGTTCGCACTTTTTACCGCCAGCACGGCGCCCGTGCAGTTTCCGGGAGCGGCATTTCTAATTGCCGGCATTCTGTCGCTGCTAGCGGTAGCCATATTTTCAGTTAACGTGCGCGGTCTTATCCAGGCGACTGCCCACACCAAAGGGGAAACAAGAGAAGCATGAGTGTTCTAGCAAGCGAATGGCGTCGGCCTACCAATACATCAGCTAACGAGGCTGGTGGCATCCACGACGATAAAACGGCGCAAAAACTCGGGTTCGCGGGCGGCACGGTCGCTGGCTCTTTGCACATGGAGCAATTCCCGCCACTGCTGGTTGCACATTTTGGCGAAGACTGGTGGCGTCACGGTGGCATGAGTTTGTATTTCAAACAGGCAACCTTCGATGGCGATCCAGTGCGCTGTTTCTTCGATGCCGAAAGCGACATTCGCGGTAAAATCTGGATGGAGAACGAAGCGGGCGACCTGATTATGTCGGGTACGGCATCGCTGGGCGATGACCCCAATTCGGAAATTCGTCAGCGCCTGAGCGTGGTGCGCCCCGCGAACGATCTGCGCATGTTGCAGGACGTTGTGCCCAATAAGGTATTCGACAACCTGAGCGCGCGTATTGATCACAGCGGTATTGACGAGCGCCTCAAAGTCATCACCGAGCCTTTGGCGCTGTACGAGAATAACGCAGCCGACAACGCGAAATGGGGTGGGCGCGTGTTACCCGCCGCACCCCTGGTGCACATTTTCCGCGGTGTTGAACACCACCTTGCTCCCATTCGCGGGGCCTACGTCGGTTTATATGGTGCAATTGAGCTGCAATATTTGAATGGCCCGGTTGTCAGCGACAAAGACTACAAGCTGCAGGGCCATGCGTTGGCCGTCAGCGAGAGCCCAAAAACCGAAGTGCTTTGGTACGAAGGTACCATCAGCGACCCAGATACCAACAAACCCGTCGCGCGCATGATCAAGATGGATCGATTGATGAAAAACGCGTCCCCGCTGTGGGAACAATAGCCAAAACCAATAATTCGGATACCCCAACCTCTTGAAACTCTTTGATGTCACCGTAGCTCCCAATCCCCGACGGGTACGTATCTTCATTGCCGAAAAAGGCATCGACGTGGAATACCAACAGGTCGATATGCGCGGTGGTGAACATAAAACGCCAGACTTTCTGCTCATGCACCCAAGCGGCAAGCTGCCTGTGCTGGAAACCGACACCGGCGAACACATTGGTGAGAGTGTGGCGATTTGCCGCTACCTCGAAGCCTTACATCCTGAACCCAATCTGTTTGGCGCAACGCCAATCGAGCTTGGCCAGATTGAAATGTACAATCGCATTCTGGAACTCGAACTCTGGACCCAGATTGGTGCCAGTTGGGTGAACGGCCCAGTGGTTGCACAGATCGCGGCCGGGCGTTTCAAGCAAAACCCTCAGGCCAAAGAGACCGGCGACAAAAACACTCATTCGTTTTACAAGCGCTTGAATCGCGAGCTGCAGGGCCGTGCGTATATGGCGGGAGATCGCTTTACAGTTGCTGACATCACAGCACTGTCTGCAGTCGACTTCGCGAGCGCAATGGTTGGCCTCAAGCCCGCTGAAGATCTGGATCGATTGTGGGATTGGCACGAGCGTGTGAGTGCACGTCCAAGCGCCAAGGCCTGAGTGAAGAAACGTCGCAACCTATGGCAACTGTAAGACAGCGCGTACTCGTGCTCTATCTGGCCTCATCGGCTCTCGATTCCAAAGTTATCGGCTGGGCGTTGCACGATGGCCATGCACCCAACGCGAATGGTCCGGGCGACACCAACGAACCGCCCTACCGCACCGGCGTTGACGCTCTTGCTGATGGCTGGCGTCTGTTTCAGGCCAGCCCCCTGCGCGCAGCACCTGCCGGACAGGAGTACCAAACCGACTATCTGAAGTATGAGTTTTTCTTCGAACGACTGACTGAACATTCAACGCATGAGTGATCATCTCTTAACTAGCGAGCAGATGGCGCTGTTTGCGGCGAACGGCCATTTGCGTTTTGACAATGTTGTGCCCAATGACATCAACAGCGCTTTTTTATCAAGCGTGCAAGCATCGGGCGAGCAAGAACAGAAAGATTCACGCGCCCACTACGCCCGTCTTATGCATGACGGGGCTGTGCCTTTCGTCGATCCAGGCACTGCCTGGGATAAAGCGTATAGTAAATCCAGCCCAATCGGCCGCATGCTGCGCTTACCGCAAGTGCAGGGCGCAGTCGAGAGTCTTGTGGGTAAGGACGCCGTGGTTGACCATCACTTCTTGCACATTACATTTCCGCCTAGCTACACCGATGGCAAGGCAAAACCCGCTCAGCATCTGCATCAAGACTCCACGGTCGATACCCGCCAGGCCTTCGACCTGCAAATCATGTACTTTCCTCACGAAGTGACACCACAGATGGGCGGAACAAGGTTTGTACCAGGTACGCACTTGCGCATTGTTAGCGAAGCGGCCGTCAGTCGATACCAGAACATTCTCGGCCAGCAGCACATGGTGTGTCCGGCAGGCACACTACTGTTTTTGCATCATGGGACTTGGCACGGTGGTGGCAGCAACGTGGGAGACACAGAGCGTTACATGCTCAAGATTCGGTTATGCCCACAAGTGCGTCAGAAAATGCTCTGGAACAGTTCAGACCTGGACGAGCAGCACTTTGCCCAACGGCCCATTTTTTGGAGCGATCCCAACCGACCGGCAGACCCCGTGCAAGAAATACTGATGCGTGAACAACCGTGGTTCGAAGCTGATACGGGTCGGCTTGAGTTACTGAATCGAATCCGATTTTGGCGCTACTTACTCGGTAACGAAACATTCGATGCCGACTACTGGTTAACTCGCATCGAGAACGAACCCCAGGCTGACTAACTCTGTTATCGCTCCTGTGGGGTCGCGCTAACAACCGCATTACCAACCACCACAAGCCCCGCGCCAGCCTCTGCAAAGGCATCGAGTAACGCTTCGAAACCTGCCACCGGCATTGAACCAAAATCAATTTCAAAGCGCACACCGTCTGCTGCTGACCTAGGCGCACTCATGGAATGAGCCACCTGTAGCAACTGTGTCGCATCGCTCGCGGTGCGGCGCTCTGGACACACGTGCGATTCAAACCACGCAGCCAATGGAGCATATTCAATGGCTAATGGCGGTTCAGGAATACAAAACGCACAGTTGGACTACGAGAACGGGTTCAAGGCAATGTGCAACTGATCATTCCACACGAATCTAAAGCCTTCAAACTGCACTGTTCGAAAGCGGGCCGCTTCTCAACAAATTGTTGGAGATCGTTTGAGAATGAGCATCGGTCATCTAATGCTGGTATTTGCATTTTTGGTGTTGCCAGTCGCTGGGATTGGTATGGTAGTGGCTGGCGTGATATTCCTATTGTGGAAGTTCATTACGCGCTTCACTCGCGGAGAAGCAAAGAATGCTCACTTCGGATTTATATGGCTATTGTCCTCTTTAGGCGTTTTCGCAATTCTTTTCGGGGGCAGAATCTAAGCTGCTGGATTGCTACGCTAGTAGGTAGAGATATTTCCGCACCAGATATCAGCCGATATCTACTCAAGAATTCACTTAACCTCAATATTCGTTTACTCTGAACCTACTCGCATTTCTTCTAGTTGAGGTTCCCATGCAAGGTATATTCACTTTTGCACTTGTGCTGATGGTCTGCGCTTCTCCCATCCTGGTGGCTGTGTTTCTAAAACACTACTTCAGGTATAAATCTGAAACCGCCAGCAAATTGGCGGAGTTAGACTTGAAGCTTGCGGTTAACGAGAATGAAATTCTTCAGCAACGCGTGAGCAATCTGCAGAAGAGAACCGAAGTTTTAGAAGGCATTATCACCGACGAGGGATACATGCTGACTAAAGAGATTTCAATTCTGCGTTAACTGCACCGGCAATCCTGACAACGGGAATAATCTGTTCCCGTCCTAGGTGACTATTGCCCTTCAGAGTTTCGCCCGATCTATTCGTTAGCTTGTCGCTACGCGATGTCCGACACCATGTTCGTTCCTTGGCCACATCTGTCAGGTGCTCAAAAAAGGGGTACGGGTGTGTATGTAGCTTGGCCTGTGCTGGCCCTCGGTGGTTCTTAAGGCTGACCTCGTTTACATAATGGTCACAGGGCCAGAGTGCCCAGACTGCTACCCTCTAACCACGCAGTGAAGACCGCTTGGGCGATTCGAGTTGCGAATCACACGGGATAGGGAGTTTCTGGGGGCGATGATGTTGCGACAATGGATCAAAGTTGGGTTGATCGGTGCGGGTCTTTGGAATGTTGCGGCGACGAACGCCTCGATTGAGCTAGTCAGCCGCAGTGTTGGTGAGCCAGTCATCGTTACTGAACCCACTGGCAATTTGTCTTCCTTCTCGGTCAGTGCCAGTGGTCGGTTTGTTGCATTCCATTCTGGCGCGAACAACCTAAGTTCGAACGACACTAATGGTTTTCTTTTTGACATTTTTGTCTACGACCGCGACACCAACACCGTCGAGTTGCTAACCCCTGGAGGAAACTTCGAGAGCCTTGCGCCTTCGATCAGCGCGGATGGTCGATTTGTTGCGTTCCAGTCCAGAGCGAACAATCTGGTAGCCAGTGAAATCGACAGCGGCAACACAACGGACGTTTTTCTCTACGATCGAGACACTGACACAACTGTGCCGATCACCGCTGGCGGTAACGATGACAGCGGTCGCGTTGCAATTAGCGCAGATGGTCGGTTTGTGGCCTTTGAATCTCGAGCGAGCAACCTGGTGGCCGGTGATACCAACGGTGCGTTCGATATTTTTGTCTACGATTCCGAGACCGATACCATCGAGTTACTCGCACGGGGTGGAGGCGCGGGAAATGGTGTTAGCTCATTCCCGTCGATCAGCGCGGATGGCCGATTCGTGGCGTTTTCCTCAGATGACACTGGCCTGGCGTCTGGGGACACCAATGGCTCAGCATTTGACATCTTCGTCTTCGACCGCGACACCGATACAATCGAGTTAATCACTGCAGGTGCGAATGGCGAGAGCTTTCGGCCTTCGATCAGCGCAGATGGGCAGCTCGTAGCCTTTGATTCACGAGCCAGTAATCTGGTGGCTGGGGATACCAATGGCGGCAATGGTGATGTGTTTGTCTACAACCGCGAGACCAACACCACTGAACTGCTAACGGCGGGAGCAGATGCCAGCAGTTCTACGGCCCTGATCAGCAACGATGGTCGATTTGTCTCCTTTTCTTCGAGCGCAGAGTTTGACAGCGTTGTCTTCGATCGGGACAGCGGTAGCATCGATCTGCTTCCAGAAGACATGTTATTCAATGCAGCTACAGGCAACGCCGTGCCGATTCCGGTGCCAGATATTGCATTCGAGGTAGTCGGTGGTAACAGCGTAAGTCAATTCCCGTCGCTTAGCGCGACAGGTCGATTTGTGGCTTTTCAGTCGTTTGCCAGCAATTTGGTGGCTGGGGACACCAATGGTGTAACTGACATTTTTGTACGCGACCGGGATACCCAACTCACCGAAAACCTCACGCTTGGAGCAAACAGGTTAAGCACGAATCCGTCGATTAGCGACGATGGCAGGATTGTCGTATTCGAATCGGAAGCCAGCAACATAGCCGGTGTAACCCCCATTAACCGTAGTGACATTTTTATCCACGATCGGGATGCCGGCTCCACGGTTTTGGTGACAGCGGGTAGCAACAATGTAAGCGATAACCC
>CAZSYU010000130.1:0-9694 GCA_964611345.1 uncultured Pseudomonadales bacterium | reverse complement strand
GCAACGCCTTCAGAGATATGGTTGATTTTATTTTGTGCGGTGGCGGCTCCAGCGCCCACATCGACAAGGGTGGCCAGTCGCGCCGGTCGACGGGCTGCAGAGGCTCAGCGAAGCTTGTCGAGTTTCTAGAGCGTGGCCCTAAAGATTCAAACCCCCACTTATCCTGAAGGCCGCGCAGAAACGAGCCGTGGTTCATTGGGGTGTTCACCACCGTGCCCGGCTCGATGTGTGACGACACCATCACCATGGGCACACGCGGGCCGAGTTGTTTGAAGTTAAAACCGTGTTCTGGTGCGCCGTTGTGAAACGTTTTTGGATCGGGGCTGCTTGCATCGGAGGGGGGTGGCACGTGATCAAAATTTCCGCCGTGTTCATCGAAGGTAATGATAAACAGCGTGTCATCCTTACAGGGTGAGGTTCGAATGGCGTCGTAAACGCTGTGGATCAGCTGATCGCCCAGAGCAACGCTGCCCGGACCCCCAGCCCCCCAAAGCACCCAGTGCTCTTCGGATTCCCACTTCGATGGGTGCATGTCGTTGTGCCAGTGCCCGCCATCCACATCGTTAAGAAAGTGCGGCTCTATAAACGAATACTTCGGTAACTTGCCTGCGGCGCAATCGTCGTAAAAGGTGGGTTCGCTGGATTTGTTGAGCGGATCAGACAGTTTGGGGAAGTACTTGTGGCCAATCTTGTCCCACAGGCTTCCGAAGTGCACAAGCTTGGTTAGAGAAATTGGGGCGTCGGAATAAACGCGCCAGTTATTGTCTGAATTGGTGGTTTCTCCAAGCGAGAAAATAGAGTCGGGGCGTTACTGCCTACCAGCCAGTCTTCCAACGTCCAGTTTTGCTTAGGCGTCGGGTTATCTGCCCAACCATAGGAGGTATCTGCGTGCCAGAAGGCACGGTTGGTCCAGGTGGCACTCGGCAGGGCACAAAACCAGTGATCAAAGACGCAGAAGTGTTCTGCGAGCGCGGATAGAACCGGGGTTGCGCTCTTCGGCTGACAGTTCATCACTTCGGCTGATTTTTGGACTGGGTCGCCTATCCAAGGCACCGAATCTTTACCCGAAACATTCTTAAGCCCATCAAGTACCTGGTAGTAGTTTTGAACAAAGCCAGACATATCGGGAGAACAGCCAGGGTTGTAGTCAATACCGTTAAATTGCTCACCAAACATCTGTTGCAGCACGTTAATCATGTACTCCCCAGGGTCGGGGAAGGGTTCGTTCGGTGCCTGGGTCGCCGAGGTTGAAACGGATGGCCCGGGCCCCTTGCCAAGCCACGGGGTAGCTCCGGGATTGCTGTATCCGGCGGCCCCCGCAAAGGGCTGACCCCTCGGGGCGCCGTTGGGGTAGAGATAGCCAAACAGGTTGTCGAAGGAACGGTTTTCCATCATCAGTACGACCACGCGATCGAACTTGTCTAGAAATGGGGCGGGGGTGTTGTTGCTTTGCACCAATTTCGCGCTCTCTTGCACTGCAGCTGAACTTGATGGACAGTGGACCGCAGTCTAATTGTAAAATCCTGAAGGATTTCTGAAGTGAAGGCACGGATTGGGCCAATTGAGCAAGGGATATGCCGGGTTGGCCGTGTACAGGTCGATCCTGCGCGCAACAAAATGCGCTGCGGCGAGGCCGAGCTAAGCGTCGAGCCGAAGGTGATGGATGTGCTTTGCCTGTTGTTGCGGTCCCCCGGCCAGGTGCTCACACGGGATGAGCTAATTAGTGAGGTGTGGGGCGATGCCTACCCGGCAGACGAAGGCCTGACCCGCAACATTTCTAACCTAAGGCGACTGCTGCGGCAGATAGACGCCGACCAGAACTACATAGAAACCATACCCAAGCGTGGCTATCGATTAATCCAGCCCGTAACCGCGGCTGTCACCCAATCTAATACTGAGATCGAACGCGAAACAAATGCCTCTGCCGAACAGTCGGCGGCTTCTACTGCGCAAGTTTCTGCGTTGGTTTCTACACCGACGCTTGCCGTGTTGGCCTTCGATAATCTCTCTAAAGAGTCGGAGCTGAGTTATCTATCAGATGGCGTCTCTGAAGAGATTTTGTTGAGTGTGTCGAAGGGCACCGACATCAATGTTATCGGCCGAACGTCCAGCTTTCAGTACCGTGGTGAGGCCAAGACCACCGCCAACATCCACAACAAACTGGGCGCTACCCATGTACTTGATGGTTCGGTTCGAAAGGTGGGTGATCAATTGCGCATTCATGCAGAACTGGTGGAGTGTAAAAGCGACACCGTTTGCTGGTCAGAACGCTTCGATGGCTCTATGTCGGATGTGTTTAGTTTGGAAGGCGAAATCGCCGCGGCCGTTGCTGATGCGCTTAATACCGCGTTTGCACCCAGCCAACCCGATACTCACATATCGCCCGCCGCACACGACTTTTTTCTAAAAGGGCGCGCACAACTTGATCAACAGTTTGGCAGCTCTGGCATGGTCGCAGCCCTGCCCTTGTTTGAAAGTGCGGTAGCAGAGGCACCCGAGTTTGCGCGTGCCTGGGCGTTGCTTGCGCAAACACGTGCCTATGTACTGCGTGGTTTACCGACAGAAAAGCCAGAAAGTGTTACCCATGGCAGTGTGGTTGAGGCGGCAGCCACTGCGCTTAGGCTTGATGCAAACTGTGGCGTTGCCTATTTGGCGCTCAATGGTCTGGAGGCCTGGGGCAGCTACCGCGAACGTAACCAGCACATCACGCGCGCTCAGCAGGCCAGCCCTGATGACCCAGAGATTATTATGGCGGCCGCCAATCTGTCTGCGCGTATTGGCAAGTTCAACAGCTCATTGGGTTATGCACAACGGGCCTACGATATTGATCCTATGTTTCCGGTGGCAGGCTACTACTGTGCTTATCTGCGCGAGGCGCAGGGAGATTACGAGGAAAGCCGACATCTGTTCGATGCGCTGATTGAGCGATTTCCGCAGGTTGAATACATTTGGTCGCCTGCGTTGCTGGGTGCAGCATCGAATGACGATGGCGCTCGAGTCGATAAGCTAATCGAGCAACTTAGGCGCAGCGGACCTGTGGATCGCCTAACGAAACTTATAGATACCGCTGTTGCCATTCGGGATAAAGATTCAGAATTCATCGACCGCCATCATCAACGCTCTGTTCGCATGTTGGCCGATCGCGGATGGGTCGATCTTCGTCTTATAAATACCATGTATCGGCTTGGACAATACGAAGAGGCGTTTAGTCTGGCTGAACAATCGAGCTTTGAGCATATTTTTCAGCTCGGCGCGCGGCCTCCCGCTGGGTGGTCGAATGAAAGCATGTTGTTCTTTCGCTCGGGTAAACAACCGATGGTGTGTGATCCACGGTTTGTCGCACTTTGTACGCGACTTGGGCTTAGTGAGTATTGGTTAAGCCAGGATGAATGGCCGGATTGTGCAGATGAAGATTTTCTGCCTTATGACTTTAGAGCGACGGTTGCGCAGAGTGTTGGAGAACTTTCGGGGTAGGCATTGAGGGTTCGCAAGAACTGAGCGACTGCGGCGACTCATCCACCAATCCAAAGGCTTCCGCGAATTGTTCGGGCTGTTTGTAGCGTTTGATCTTGTGAAAGAACGGCTCTGCCTCCGGGTAGTGCATCTGCAAATAAAACAACCATTACGTAATCGCCGCAAAGGTTCTCATACTCATGTTGGGGAAGGCATGACTCAATACACGCTGGACGGTGAAGTCATTGGCTATGGTTTAAGTGAATACCTCGATCAACCGAAGAGTGACGAGGTGAACGAATGAAGATTGGCATGATGCTGGGGTTTGAAGACTCCATCAAAACTCTGACGACGCTCGCTACTGAAGCTGAACGCAACGGTATTGATTCCTTGTACACGGTAGACGCAGGGCGCAGCGCGACGGTGACTGCCGCTGCAGTCATCAATGCTACAGAACGGACTCAAGTAGGCACCTATATCGTTAACGCCTACGCGCGGGAACCCTGGATGACCGGTTTAGAGGCCCGTGATCTAAACGAGATAAGCGAAGGCCGCTTTGTGCTGGGGGTGGGTACCGGCAATCTACATTTTAACGATCTGTATATGGGCATCGATTCGAAAAAATCCCGTGCCAAGATGCGCGACTTTATGGAGATTGTGCGCGCTGTGGTTAGTGGTCGGGCTCGCCAGCCTGTGCGCTACCAGGGCGACAAGCACCGGATTCGTTGGCGGGCAACCTGGGAACCGGCAAGTCAAACTATGCCGGTGTACCTCTCTGCATCTGGCCCGAAGATGGTTCACCTCGCGGGTGAGGTGTCTGATGGTGTCGGCATTGGCATCATGTCGTCCGTCGATTTTGTGCGCGACATCGTGCGGCCCAACGCCCGTGCTGGTGCTGAAGCGGCGGGGCGCGATCCCGATGCAGTAAAGTTTCCGATGGCAGCAACGGTGAGCATCAACAGCGATGTTGAGGCGGCCCGGGATGCATCGCGCGCAGCAATCTGCAAGCTCTATCATCCTATCCCGCATCCTTACTACGACTCGCAACTTCGGCAACTGAGTTTCAGTGAGTTTGCAGACCAAGCGGCGGAGCTTATGCCAGCGGGCAAGCTGCGCGAAGCGATGGCGCTGGTGCCGGATGAGGTTATCGATACCATGACGATTACAGGCACCGTTCAAGACTGTATGGCGCGCATAGCTGAATACGAAGGCGTTGCCGATGAGGTGATATTGGCGCGCACCGCCCAGCGCGGTGAAGCGCCGGGGGTTGATGCTTACGGCGACTTTTTTAACCTGATAAGTTCACATGCTAGGAGCTAGAGTTAGCAAAAGAATAGGTAAACTGTCCCCGTATTCATTCTGTGTTTTGCACTGCAACGCTGGTTGCGCCGCGAACCTGGTCTTGATTATCGCTGAATCTTAGGAAGACTCTGGTGTTCGCTGGGTCCAGCGCAATCGTGTCGGTGGCGCTCGCAAACACCGCAAAGGTGGGCGTGCCACCTTCTTCAATCTCAACAATTACCGGGGCAGTGTTTGGTGCTGTTGGGTTGATGCATACCGAGGTGGCTGGGTCTGTCTGGCACAGACTTAGCGTTATTGGCAAAGTTGCATCACCCGTATCTGCAGACACACTAATGGTGCCGGTAGAACCCACGTTGATTGTGGCGGCGGTGAAGAAGCCGCTGCTGTTCTCAAGCTCCATCACGCCGTTGTTTGTGGTGGTGGCAACTAATGCAATGAGATCAGGCGCTGGCGTAAGCGTGGCTGATAGCAACAACGTGTTGAGCCCGACAATACTCGCGGCGTCCTGGTTTGCGTTTACACACTGGAATTGCATAGCTACTTCGCTGGCCGACAGTTCCGCTGTTGGAGTTATGCCAAACACAAACGATCGGGAGGTGCCCGCGGCAATGTCCACCGAGAGATTCGGTTGACCCACAGCCTCATTGGTTTCTGGATCGGTAGCCTGGTAGAAAAACTCGGCCGACAGAGTGTCTGGCAGTTGTAATCCGCAACTCAATGCATCGGCAGTTCCGGTGTTAATCAAGGTGGCGAAAGCCGTTGCGACGGTGCCGACCTCAACGGAACGACTTGAAGGGAGTACCGCGGACAGTAATGTGACTGTCGTATCTTCAACCGCGATTGTCACCGTCACTGGCTCACTGGTCTCTTGTCCGTCGCTCACCGTGAAAGTGAAGCTGTCTGAACCTGTGAAACCATCATCGGGTACGTACACCAGGTTGGGTGCCTCACCGGTTAGGCCGCCGTTGGCAGGCAGAGCCACAAAGTTGAACGTCAACGAATCACCATCAGCGTCGGAGCCTTCCAGGGTGATAGTAAACGGCGTGTCTCTGGGTGTGGAGAGGGTGGTTACGCCTTCTCCGCCGGCAATGCCCGTTCCAATAGGCGCATCGTTCACCGCAGTGACAGTAATGCTCACCGTCGCTGGCAAACTGGATCCGCTGCCGTCATCGACATTGAAGGTGAATTCATCGATGCCAAAGAAATCTGCGTTAGGAGTGTAGACTAAGTCTGGTGCGGTACCACTGAGTTCGCCGTTCGCTGGAAGAGTGACTACCGAAAATGTTAGTGCATCCGATTCTGGATCGAACCCTGTGACTGAAACAGCGAGTGGCGTGTCTTCCGTTGTTGTAACGGCAAGCGCATCTGCACTGGGTTGACCACCGGCGGTATACACAAATATATCAGCGGTATTGGTGCCATTGTTGTCCAGATTGAAGGCTTCGGAACTAAAGGCTACCACTCGCCCGTTGCCGCTGATTGACGCGGCGGTGCTCGCCCCGTCAGAGCCTGATGTTAGTGGTCTGGTTGCGCCCGTGACCTGATCGTAGACAAAGAGGTCGAAGGCGTTATTAAAATCTCCAGCGACCAGGTTGGGAGAGTCGGTCTCAAATGCTACGAACCGACCGTCTGCGCTGATGGAGGCGCCGCTGTTGCCAAACCTTTGGATCGCAATGGGTTCGGCAGGTGGAACGATTATTGTTGTCGACATCTCCCGGTCGTGGATAAAGACGTCGATGTTACCGCCATTGATATCATCCTCTACAAGGTTAGCGGCGAAAGACTGAAAAGCGACGAACCGGCCATTTGCGCTGATTGCGGGTTCGGTACTCCAGCCATCACCTCCTGGCGTAAAAAAATTGATGCCACTGTTTTCCGTGAGCTGCTCGGTAGAGTTTGTGAGTCGGTCGTAAACAAAGATGTGGAATACGGAGAGGAAACCATCTCCACCCAACAAATTGGTCGCTATCGAGGAGAACGCCACGAACCGACCGTCCCTACTAATCGAGGGTGCATTGCTTGCTCCGTTTGCTCCAGGCGTTAGCAGCTGGGTGGTGTTTGTTTCTCGATCGTAGACGTATACGTCTGTCGTCCCGTTGTTGTCTCCCGGTGCGAGACTTCTGGCAAGGGACTCAAATGCAACAAATCGACCGTCTCCACTTATCGATGCATTGGTGCTGTTCTCGTTACCTGCAAAGGTAATTAGTTCGGTGTTTGCTGTAGCGCGATCATAGATGAAAATATCAGTAACGCCGTTGGTGTCACCTGGCACCAGGTTGCTCGCAGCAGATTCAAACGCTACAAAACGGCCATCTGCGCTGATTGATGGACTGAAGCTGTCGCCATTCGCTCCGGGTGTGATTAACACGTTGTTCGGAGTCTCTCGGCTGTAGACAAAAATGTCAGAGCTGCCGTTATTGTCTCCATCTACGAGGTTGCTGGCCGCGGATGCAAACGCGACAAACTGACCGTTTTCGCTCACTGATGGGGTGGTGCTGCCATCATTGCCGCTCGATCTTTCAAACTCAATGTTTGAAGGAACCCGCTCAAACTTTGCCGCGATCCTATCGTAGAGCACTGCGGTATTTCGGTTGTTGGGGTTTGGCGTCACCAAATTGTTTGCGCTGGTGATAAATCCGACAAAGCCACCATCTGCGCTTATCGAAGAATCGACGCTTGATTCGTTCGCTCCCTCAGTTATTTGTTCAAGGGTTTGTGTGTTTCGATCGTAGACAAAAATGTCGCGAAAGCCATCAGTGTCGCCAGGTACCAGATTGTTGGCTATGGAGGAAAAAGACACTAGTCCGCCATCGGCACTGATCGAAGGTAAGGTACTTAAGCCGTTGCCTCCAACGGTTATCAGCTCGGTGGTGCCGCTGTCTCTGTCGTGAACAAAAACATCACGGGTATCACCATTGGTATCCCCGGTAACCAAATTACTAGCATCGGAGAAAAACGCCACAAACTGTCCGTCCCCGCTAATCACTGGACCGGCACTGCGACCGTTCGCTCCAGGCGTAAGACGTTCAGTACTACCGGTGTCTCGGTCGTACACAAAGATGTCGGTTTGCTGATTTATATCGCCGGGCACTAGGGTGTTGGATGCTGAAGAATAGGCGACATAACGACCATCGCCGCTAATAGAAGGGCTGGTGCTTGTGTTGTTTGTACCCGTCGTTAGTTGCTCGATGGTGTCATTGCTGCGGTCGTAGACGAAGATTTCTTGCAAGAGGCCGCCGCCGCCGGCGTTAAGCTGAGAGGAGTTGGATTCAAAGGCGACAAATCGGCCATCTGCGCTGATCGAAGGGTCGCTGGCAAATCCGGAGGTTAATCCAGGCGTCAGCAGTTCGGTTGTGTCCGTGTCGCGGTCGTAGACGAAAATCTTTGACCTGGAGCGGGCTTCGTCTCCGGCCACCAAATTAGTGGCCGCAGACTCAAACGCCACAAAGCGGCCATCTGCGCTAATTGACGGGTCGGCGCTTGTTGCGTTTCCAGCGGGGGTTAGCGACTCGGTGGTGTCAGTGTCGCGGTCGTAAACGAAGATACCGACAAAATTATTGTTGTTAATGCCCGTCTGCAGATTGGGGGCCAGGGAAGAAAATGCAACATAGCGGCCATTGCCGCTAACTGACGGGTTTGCGGTCTCTTCGCTCGGCCCGCTAACTGGTAGTATTTCACCTTGTGCACGGCTGACCAGATCAATGGGCAGGGCAGCGATACCCGTGTCTTGTGATAAGGTCCATCGCGTGTAGGTGAATACCGGCGCATCTATAGTGGTCGAAGTGCGAAAGCCAGAGAGCGGCTGCTCAACAAAATCCCTGCCGCCCACAAACGTTCCGCTCACCACACTGACGGTGTCGCCTTGTGTTTGATAAGGAGTAATTACTGAACAAACCGCCGTCATCATACAGCCGGAGATCGACGCTGGACCTCTGGTTAGGATGATATCAACAAACGCTTCAGTCCCTAGCAACTGATCAAACAGTACTTGTGAGGCTGCTGAGGCATCGCGCTGTGTAGGAAAAGTAAAATTGGCTGCCACGCAATCGCCGAAGGCGTCTACGCAGGAACCGTCCGCAAATTCTACATCGTAGGTGGTGCTGTCTACCTCTAATCCAGAAACGCCGATCAACATATCCGCGTCGTCGAAAATCAGAGTTACGGCCTGAGTCGAACAGCTCAAAAGCAACAGGCTGGCTAGCGCTAAGTACTTCATGCATCACTTCCGTTGTGGACATGGGCTAGATTACAGTCAACCGCCTGTTAGAGGCGGATAGGATGTAAGGGATATGCAAATACCCCAGTGATGACCATCTGGTTAGGAAACTACCTACATTGGTGCTTGAAGCTAAGAGAACCAAATACACTCGCGCTACATAGTTTGGCGCGACAAGTGGTTACTCTTCGAAGACGCTGAGGTAGCTTCGTCCGACGAGTTGAGGTCGCCAGCGCAGATCGCATCGCGAACACCTAAAATAGGGATCGCACTGGAGATGGAATTTCTGGAGAGCTAAAGATGTCGCGACTATTCTGCTGGGCTGGGTCAGTTAGTTTATGTCTTGCGTTTTCGACAACGGCACAGGCGTCGTTTGAGTTAATCAGCAGGACAGACGGTGAGCCCACTGTGGTAACAGAGCCCAATGGAGGTGTCGGTAACCCTTCTATCAGCGCGAATGGACGATTTGTGGCCTTCGCCTCCGATGCCAGCAATCTGGTTGCGGGTGATAGCGGTGTCGTAACCGATATTTTTCTCTACGATCTGGATGCTGGCACCCTAAGGTCAATCACCGCTAATGGTAATGACGACAGCCGGCGCCCTGCGATCAGCGCAGATGGCCGGTTTGTCGCCTTTGAATCTCGAGCAACCAATTTGGTGGCCGATGATACCAACGGCGCGTTCGATATTTTTGTCTACGATGCTGTAACCGATACCCTAGAG
>CAZSYU010000129.1:0-9698 GCA_964611345.1 uncultured Pseudomonadales bacterium | reverse complement strand
ATATTGGGCCACAAGTTCACTCGCCGTGGTTGGGGCAGGTGTGGCGGTTGGGGCAGGTGTGGCGGCAGGGGTGGGTGGGCGCGTCGGGTTTGAGATACGGCCTTCCGCGCCATTACGAGCGTATTGTCGGATGGGCGGCGTGATTAGAGCGCCCCGCGAGGGACCTCGAAGCGGCTCTTGTTCATCTTCGACCGAGCTGATCATTTCATCACTCTTGGGGAAGCGGAGGGTTTCTCGAACGCCAGCCCGGCGCAGTATGATGTGATCGACATACACCTCTACCAGTTCGGCGTTACCGGGCATTGTCTGACCAATACCGTAGCGCAGCCCGGCCTTGCCTTTTTGGGCCACAATCGCTGCGGAATCTTCCGCATGTTCGGCCTGAAACACCCCGAGCAAGGTCAGCGGCAAGCGAGTTTCCTTAGCGGGTTTGTTGGTGGGCTCGGCGGCTTTCTGGGCCACCGGGTCGGCCCCTGCGATACCAAATATGTTGCGGGTGGCGATGTCCTGCCAGTTGATTGTTGGGGCGGCTGACGCGCTGCGCTGGGTGGCGTTTATTGCTGCCGGGGCAGCAACCGTCGGGCCGGTGACGAAGTGCCACACCATGGTTATCAGCGTGTAGGCAATGCCTACCAGAAGTAGAATTTTGGCGATATCGGCCGACTTGGCGGCTAGTGAGTTCATGGTGTTGTGCTCTACTTGCCTTGGAGGCGTTGAGAAAGGACGGCGCTCAAAGTCTTGCCCGCTTTGACCACAGTTTAAATAAGCTGTTCCTCTACCTCCAGAACAACCGCGTGATCGGGTTCACTCCCCGGCCACGGTTGGCCGGTCAAACGGGTCAGGCCTCTCGTTACGCCAATGGCGGCGCTACCGGTGGGGGTCAATCGACCCGTCATCAGAAGAGCGCCAGTTGCTTGCTCGGTTACTTCCAGTTTGGGCCACTCATTGGTAAGGGTGGTTATTTGGGCCAGCACGGGGGGCATGCTGATCGAAAAATCGCTGCCAGCGAGTCGATAATTCACCGGGCCGCCCGTCCAGCGCGCACTGCCCTCGGCGTGGATCTGCTGCGGCCAGTTACCCGCTGCGTTCAGTTGCAAGTCGGTGATGTCGAGCTGGTCTATCGTCAAATCGCCAGCCGGCACGATGTCGTAGCGTGCGAGTTCAGTGCGCAAGAACGACTGCCGAATCACCCCCGCGAGGCCACGCATATTCAACGTGCGCTTTGCGCCTATCAGGTCAAGAGCCGCGAGCCCCTCAAGGTCGTAGCCCGAATGTCGCACCTGCCAGTGCACGGCCGCCTCCAGGGCCAGCAAGCGGCTGGGCGCAAACTGCCAGGCCACATCGCCAATGAGCTCACCGTTGACCAGCAGTTGGCCTGCTCCATTCCACAGAGTGCCTTGCGGCGCAATCAGGTTTACGTCACCGGCGCTCCCTTGCGCCAGCGCTCTTGTGGCGAGTCGCGCGGGGGCTTGCCACAGTACGATGGTGACCAACAACAGTATAACCAACAGGCCGATTGCGAGTTTTTTCATGCTGTGGGTTTTTGCGGGGCAGTGCCCAGTAGCTGCTGGGCAATATCTGCGTAGATGTTTTGCAATGGCTCAAGATCGGCGATAGCCACACACTCGTTGACTTTGTGAATGGTGGCGTTGCAGGGACCAAGCTCTGTGACCTGGGTGCCTGTTGGCGCAATGAAGCGGCCATCCGAAGTGCCACCTGAGGTAGACAGTTCTGGTGCATACCCTGTGGCGTTGTGCACGGCCTGAGTGACCGCGTTGGTGAGTGCGCCTTCTGCTGTTATAAACGGCACGCCGGAGAGCGCCCAGTTGATGTGCCAGTCCGCGGCACAGTCTGTGAGTGCCGCACTGATACGAGCTTCTATGCCGGCCGCCGTTTGTTCCGTGTTAAAGCGCAGGTTAAAGCGTGCGTGCAGGCTGCCGGGTACCACGTTGGTCGCGCCCGTGCCCGAGTTGATGTTCGAGATCTGCAAGCTGGTCGGCGGAAAATATTCGTTACCGTTGTCCCAGTGAATATCGAGAATGCGTTGTAGTACATCGTTGGCGGTATGAATCGGGTTAACCACCGTGTCGGGGTAGGCCACATGGCCTTGTACGCCGGTTACCACAAGTTCTGCGTTTAACGAGCCGCGGCGACCATTACGCACCACATCACCGAGTTTACGGCTTGAGGAGGGTTCACCAACCACGCAGTAGTCCATGTACACCCCTTCGTCAGTTAACTGCTCAACGACAGCACGGGTGCCATGAATGGCGGGACCTTCTTCATCAGAAGTGAGCAGGAAGGCTAGCGTGCCTGGGTGCTGTGCGTTGTTCGCCACGATCTGTTGAGCCGCTCCGATCATCGCGGCCAAACTGGCTTTCATGTCGGCCGCTCCGCGCCCGTATAGTTGGCCGTCGCGGACGGTTGGGGTAAACGGATCACTGTCCCAGTCGTCCAGGTTGCCTGCCGGTACCACGTCTGTATGGCCGGCAAAAACCACCAGCGGTGCGCCGCTGCCATGGGTTGCCCAGAGGTTTTTTACATCGCCAAACGGCATGTGCCGCAGAGAAAATCCCGCAGCTGCCAGCAACTCGCCAATTTGTTCCAGACAGCCAGCGTCTTCCGGTGTGACCGATTTGCGCCCAATCAGCTCGCTGGTGAGTTTTAGCAACGCCTGGGTATTCATCAGTTGTGGGCGTGGAGTGCGTCGTTGAGCTCAATGGCCGACCGGTTGGTGCGACATTGCACTTCGCCGGTGGCGCTGTGACGAATAAACAGCAGATCTGATTGCCCCGCCAGTTCGCGCGCCTTGACCTGGCGGCTATCACCACTGGCATCGAGCAACCGCACAACAGTGCCGGCAGTGATGTATAGACCCGCCTCGATGGTACAGCGGTCGCCAAGCGGAATGCCTGTGCCCGCATTGGCGCCGATGAGGCAGTTTTCCCCAACGCTAACCCGTTCTTTGCCGCCGCCAGAGAGGGTGCCCATGGTGCTTGCGCTGCCACCCAGGTCGGTATTGGCCCCGAGTATAACGCCTTGCGAGATGCGGCCTTCAACCATGTTGGGGCCAACAGAACCTGAATTGAAATTTATTTGTCCCTCGTGCATTACCGTAGTGCCGTCGCCCACATAGGCGCCCAGCCGCACGCGCGATGCGTTTGCGATGCGCACACCCGCGGGTTGCACGTAGTCGGTCATCTGCGGGAACTTGTCGATTGAGTGCACGTGCAAAAGCGTGCCGTTCAGGCGGGCATTCAGGGTTGCGGCGGGTACATCAGCAGGATCCATAGGGCCCTGATTGGTCCAGGCGATCGTTGGCAAATGCGCAAATACACCATCCAGATTCAAGGTGTTGGGTAAGGTGAGTCGGTGCGACAGTAAGTGCAACTTCAAATAGGCTGCAGGCGTCGATTCGATGGGTTCGTCTTTTTCCAGGGCGACACTGAGTAAGGTTTGGCCCGCGTCAGCGAAGGCCTGCGCAGCCGTCGCGGCTGCCGCGTGACCCTCTGTGGCCAGCACACTGGCTAACTCACCCGCTTGGGCGGCCGAGATATCAGTGACTCCGGTGCCTGCGATTGCCACAAGGGCGGCGGCGCACCGATCAGTAACGTTGATAATTGGTGCCGGGAACCAGGTATCCAGGATGGCGCCTGTCGAGTTTTTGTTTGCATGCCCGATGCCGAAGGCGAAGAGTGTGGTCATGTCCGTGAGTTCCGAGTTAAGTTGAAAAGTGTCTGCGCAGCTGTTGCCGTAGCAAATCGGGTGTTTCCAGAGGGCCTAGTTTACGCAACAAAT
Organism: uncultured Pseudomonadales bacterium; assembly: GCA_964611345.1. Classification (GTDB taxonomy): domain Bacteria; phylum Pseudomonadota; class Gammaproteobacteria; order Pseudomonadales; family Azotimanducaceae; genus JALZVT01. Next base: position 5,900 of record CAZSYU010000129.1, on the reverse strand, counting down.
GCCTTAATGCGCTCTGCCGCAGCGATGCAATCGGCCAGGGGTGCCACCAGGGCAATACGCACGTGGCGAGTTCCGGGGTTGGTGCCGTCTGCGCCGCGGCGACTCAGGAAGGAGCCCGGCAATACCGTGACGTTTTGATTCGCGTACAGTTCGGCCGTGAATTGCTCATCCGAGGCAAAGCGATCTGTCGGAATGCTGGGCCACAGAAAAAAAGCGGCTGCGGGCTCGCTGACGTCGAGACATGAAGCCAGCACTGGCGTGACTGCGGCGAACTTCTCGTGATACAGCGCCCGGTTATGGACAACGTGGGTTTCGTCTGCCCAGGCCAGGGCGCTAACTGCCTGCACGTGCGCTGGCATCGCGCAGCCGTGGTAGGTGCGATATTGCAGGTACGGGGTTAGCAGCTTGCTATCGCCCGCGATGAACCCAGAGCGTAAACCGGGCAGGTTGGAGCGCTTTGACAAGCTGTTAAAGACCACGCAGCCCTTATAGTCCTCGCGACCAGTTCGCTGGCAGGCTGTAAGCAAGCCGGTGGGTGGCGCCGCCTCATCGCTATAGATTTCGGAATAACACTCGTCTGCGGCGATCACAAAGTTGTACTGATCGCGCAACTCAAGCAGGGTTTCAAGGGCTTCCATAGGTATGACGGCGCCCGTTGGATTGCCGGGTGAGCACAGGTACAGCAGTTCGCAGCGCCGCCAGGTTGCAGCGGACACGGCGCTAAAGTCCGGCAGAAACCCTGTTGCTGCGGTGGTGGATAAATAGATCGGCTCAGCACCCCGTAACAGCGTGGCACCCTCGTAGATTTGGTAGAACGGGTTCGGCAGAACAACGGCGCTACCGGTTGCACCGCTTAACACGGCCTGGCCGAAGCTGAATAGCGCCTCGCGCGTGCCGCTAACCGCCAGTACCTGGGTTTGGGGGTCGAGTGGCGCGGCAAAGCGTTGTTCGGCCCAGTTGGCGATGGCCGTCCGCAGTTCGATGCTGCCCAGTGTTGCCGGATAGGAGCCAAGCCCTTGGCGTATGAGCGTCTGATCGCACAGGGCCTTAACCAGAAAGTCTGGAGCGCTGTGCTTTGGCTCGCCAATAGACAGCGGAATGTGTGACAGCGCCGACGGTGCGCTAAGCGGCTCTTTGAGCGCGGTTAAGCGCTGGAAGGGATAAGGTTGAAGGTTATTCAATGCCGGATTCATAGATAACTCGGGTCAGGACAGATCGAGACGTTGGCGAATGCTGTTGGCAATCATGTAAATCTGCTCTGGATCTGTAAACGGACTGTCGTCTTCCTGGGTGATTTCGAAAAAGTCCTCCACCCGATTGCCCAGGGTGTTGATGCGGGCGCTGCACACTAAAATACCAATCTCGGTAAACAGCTCGCTTAACCGCGCGAGCAGTCCGGGTCTGTCGGTTGTAATGACCGTAAGCAGTGACACGTCTGCACCCTCATCCGTGTGCAGGGTGACCTGGCTTGGGGTGATCATCTGTTGGCGTTGGCGGGGCAGTCTTGCTTGTGCTCTTGGTGATGATGTTGTCGATTGGGCCTGTTCGACATCAGTCGTTTTGCTCAGGCCCGGTGCTTCGGCAGCCAGTGCCCTGGCAAGGGCGTTATGAACCTTTTTTTTGCGTGTTGCATTTTCTGCCAGCGAATTGTCGTCTTCTGTCAGGACGATGAATGCATTCAAACACCGATCATCTTTGCTCGACTGAATAAAGGCATCGTAAACAGCCAGTTTGTGCTGCTCGAGTACCGATACCGTATCTTTGAACAGACCAACCCGGTCGGTGGCGTAGGCGATAATTTCAGTGACGTTCTCGCCGGGCAGTTGGGCAGGCAAATCACGGATGACGATCATCGGACCGGTTGCCACATCATGTTTGTCACAATCCAGCAGGATATCTGCGGCGATTGAGGGTTCGTAGCGAAAGCAGAATTCCCTGCTGGCAAACTCGATGAGGTGATCGGGGAGCTGCGGGGAGAGTTCGCTGGTCTGGCTCGTCTGCTCTAGCGCGGAGCCGTCGCGTTTGGCGAAAAATTCGGTGGTGATGGCTGCTTTTCGATTGGCGAGCAACGCTTCCCTATCGCGCTCAGCGCCTTCCTGTAAAAAGCCTCGGGTATGTTGGTACAGCTGGCGCAGCAGTGAGGCACGCCAACTGTTCCACAGCGTTGGGTTGGTGGCTGTGATATCCGCGGCTGTCAATGCGTAGAGGTAGTCAAGACGGGTTTGGTCGACAACTTCACGAGCGAAATCCGCGATAACATCGGGGTCGTTTATGTCCTGGCGTTGTGCCGTCGATGACATCAACAGATGCGTGCGGACCAGCCAGCACACCAGATCGGTGTCCTCTGCTGACAACCCGTGACGTTCACAGAACTGTGCGGCATCTATCGCGCCAAGTTGCGAGTGATCGCCGCCGCGGCCTTTGCCGATATCGTGATAGAGCCCGGCGATATACAACAATTCGATCTTGGGTAGGGCCAGCACGCAGGCGTGGGCGACGGGATAGGTCTCCTCTGCCTTGCGATAGCGGAACTTTCGCATGTTGCCGATCACCGTCATGGTGTGAGCATCCACCGTATAGATGTGAAACAGGTCGTGCTGCATTTGCCCAACAATGCGGCCAAATTCGGGCAGGTATTTACCAAGTATTCCGTAGCGGCGCATTCGTGTGAGTTGCGATACCACTGTGAAGGGCGCTCGCATCAAATCCAAAAACAAAGCGACAACCTTTGGGTTGGTGCGAAATTCATCATCGATCAAATGCAGGTTGTCACGAATTTCGCGAATGGTGCTGGCACGCACGCCGGCGATCTCACGGCGGTTGGCCATTAGCACAAAAGCCTCGATCAGGGCGCTTGGTGTTTGGGAAAAGACCTCTGGGCTGGTGGTTTCCAGGTAGTGGTTGCGCAGCCGAAAGCGGTCGTTGAGTGCCTCCATGCGCGGCCGGCGACGCCCTTGCACAATTGTCTCTTCAAAGGTTTGCAGTACGATGTCGTTAACTTCGCGCAATGCCAACACATGGCGATAATAAAGCTGCATAAAGCCTTCCACACCGCGCTTGGCATCGGTGTCGGCGTAGCCGAAGCGCTGGGCCAGTTCGCGCTGGTACTCGAATTGCAGTCGATCTTCCTTGCGTCCGGCGATGAGATGGAGACCGTAGCGCACCCAGGACAGAAACCGCTTGCCCTCGAGCAACCACTCTTCTTCTTGCTCTGTGAGTACACCCTGTTCGCACAGCAGGCTGGTTTCGATGGTGCCAAATTCGCGCCGTACTACCCAAAACACGGTGTGCAAGTCGCGTAACCCACCCGGCGAGGACTTGATGTTGGGCTCAAGCCCATACTCCACATTGTCAAAATTTTGATGACGCGCGGTTTGCTCGTCGCGTTTCGCAGCGAAAAACTTTGCGCTTGGCCAGAGTCTGCGTGCAGCCATGGCGCGATCGAGGCTGTGGGTGATTTTGTCGTTACCAAACAACAGGCGGCGTTCGAACATCGCCGTGGCTGTGGCAATGTCCTGGGCCGACTCCTGGCGACATTCGCGCACCGTGCGAACGCTGTGGCCAATCTCACAACCAAGGTCCCACAGCGATTGCACAAAACTTTCGATATCGCTTGCGTAGGTATTGCGACGTTTTACGACAATGAGCAGGTCGATGTCTGACCCAGGGTGGAGCTCCGCACGACCATAGCCACCGACGGCATACAGCGCCATTTGCTGGCGGGCGAGCTCGGGAAGATACGTTTCCCACAGCTCCCCAAGAATACCGTCAAAAAGAGCGGCCCGCTCGGCCAGCAGAACGTCAATTTCTTCGTTTTGCCAGAATCGTTCAGCGAGCCTTGAGTCTGCTGCGGCGATCCGCTCGCGAACGATGTTGCCGCTCACGAGAAGTCTTCTTCATCCCTTGCCGTCAACACTTCAACGCCTGAGTCTGTCACCAGTAGTGTGTGCTCCCACTGTGCTGATAGCTTGTGATCTTTGGTAACGGCGGTCCACTGGTCGGGCAGGATCTTCACGTGCCGTTTGCCGGCATTGATCATGGGTTCGATGGTAAATGCCATGCCGGCCTTCAGAGTTTCGCCGGTACCCCGCCGGCCGTAGTGCAAGACCTGGGGTTCGCTGTGGAAGGTATCGCCAATGCCATGACCACAGAATTCGCGGACCACCGAAAAATTGCTGCTTTCTGCGTGGCGTTGGATCACATGGCCAATGTCACCCAGGGTGGCGCCGGGCTTCACTTCAGCGATGCCTTTGTAGAGACACTCCTGGGTAACTTGCACAAGCCGCTGGGCCAGCACAGTGGGCTTACCGACAAAGAACATTTTGCTGGTATCGCCGTAATAGCCGTCGCGGATAACCGTGACATCGATATTGAGTGCGTCGCCGTTCTTGAGCTTCTTGCGATCCGAGGGGATGCCGTGACAAACCACATGGTTAACGCTTGTACAGATGGACTTGGGGAATGGGGGTGTGCCAGGTCCATTGGTGTAGTTCAGGGGGGCAGGGACGCAGTCGAGTTCGTCGACAATAAACTCATGGCACAGCCGGTCGAGTTCGCCTGTGGTGACGCCCGCTTTGATGTGGTCGCCAATCATGTCCAAAACACTGGCAGCTAGCTTGCCTGCTGCGCGCATTTTGCTGATTTCATCGGCTTCCAGGAGCTTGATTGTCATTCGGGCGCGTTATCCATCTAGGTTATCCATCTCGGTTATCCATCTAACAGTTACGTGGTAGTAGAAGGCACTCTTTGCCGAAGCGGGCCGAAGCGGGCCGAAGCGGGGGAGTGCGTGGTTAGGCTAAAGGGTGTTTTCCGGCGTAGCCCTTCATGGTATAAAGCGCGCCGCGCCGAGGCAATGATTGGCGCGTAACTATACTTTACATAAATCCACACGTTGTTCGTCACATCCCCGTGGGTGCTCGCTGAGAAAGGCGGGTTCGGGTATGGGAGCAGCGGAGGCGCAACCCCAGGAGAAAACCTATGACAGTCAGCATGCGTGACATGCTGGAGGCCGGCGTGCACTTCGGCCACCAGACTCGTTTCTGGAACCCCAAGATGGCTCCCTACATCTTTGGCGCTCGAAACAATATTCATATCATCAACCTCGAAAAGACCGTTCCAGCCTTTAATCGGGCGTTGGACGAGATCAAAGATCTCGCGGCGCGCAAGCACAAAATACTGTTCGTCGGTACCAAGCGCTCTGCCGCCAAGGTGATTCGCGAGCAGGCCGCAAGCGTTGGCATGCCCTTTGTCGATCAACGCTGGTTGGGTGGCATGCTCACCAACTACAAGACCATTCGGCAGTCGATCAAGCGTCTGAAAGACCTTGAAGAGCAGTCAGCAGATGGCACCTTTGAGCGTTTGACCAAAAAAGAAGCGCTGCAGAAAACCCGCATGATGGAAAAGCTTGAGCGCAGCTTAGGCGGCATCAAAGACATGGGCGGTTTGCCTGATGCGTTGTTTGTGGTTGATGTGCAGCATGAGCACATCGCTATTTCCGAAGCCAACAAGCTGGGTATTCCGGTGATCGGCATTGTGGACTCCAATAGCGATCCCGATGGCGTTGATCATGTGATTCCGGGCAACGATGACGCGATTCGTGCGATTCGCCTGTACGTGGCGGCGGTTGCTGATGCGGTTTCAGAAGGTCGCGATGCCGCGGGTGAGGAAGTCACCATTGGCGATTTTGTGGAGGTTGAAGAATCCCCTGCAGCGGCGTCTGCAGCGCCCGCAGCGCCCGCAGCGGCAGCTGCTGCTGCGCCAGACGCACCTGCCAGTGCCGCGTCGCTGGCCGCGTTGACCGGGGAATCCCCTGCGGCGGCTTCACCAGCGCCTGCGGCGGCTCCATCAGCGCCTGGGGCGGCTCCATCAGAGCCTGCGGCCGCTCCATCAGAGCCTGCGGC
>CAZSYU010000128.1:0-9727 GCA_964611345.1 uncultured Pseudomonadales bacterium | reverse complement strand
GCAGCGCGCGCTGCCGCCCCGGAAGCTGTGCGAGCTGCTCAAACCCAGGATCTGCAAGTCGACCCATCGAAAACCGACCCAACGAAAGCCGGTCCGACGAAAGCGGCGACAACAGAGACAGCGGCGGCTAAGCCTTCAGTCACTGACAGGCCGCCGGAATCCGACACGCCAACAACACCTGCGGCGCAGGTGCCCGCTGTCGACCCCGGCAACGCCAAAGCAGCGTTGTTGCCCTTTGCTTTTGCACGCAAGTTTGGCGTATTGCTTACGGGTGAACAGCTCCCCGACGGCCGATCAGTGGTTGCGTTCAAGGCGCAACCGTCTGTCACCACCCTGACCGAACTCAAGCGCTACTCGGGCAGCGGGCTTGCGCTACGCAGCGTTGGCGAGGCGGAGTTTGAGGAATCACTCTCGAATACCTACTCCCGCGACTCTTCAGCTGCCAAGCAGATGGTCGAGGACATGGGTGACGAGCTTGACCTTGCGAGCCTTGCCGAGTCAGTACCCGAAACCGAAGATCTGCTCGAACAGGAAGACGATGCGCCGATCATTCGGCTGATTAACGCTCTGCTTGCGGAAGCCATTCGCGAAAACGCCTCAGACATTCATATCGAGACCTTTGAGAAAGAGCTCACTGTGCGGTTTCGGGTTGATGGCGTTATGCGCGAAGTGGTTAAACCCAAGCGCGCACTGGCGCCGCTTCTGGTTTCGCGTATCAAGGTTATGGGCAAGCTCGATATCGCAGAAAAGCGCATCCCGCAGGACGGCCGAATTTCTTTGCGGATTGGCGGTCGTGAAGTGGACGTGCGGGTTTCAACGATGCCCGCCAGCAACGGCGAGCGGGTGGTGTTGCGCCTGCTCGACAAACAGGCCGGCCGGTTGAATCTCAATCGATTGGGAATGGATCCCGACTCGCTGACGCGCCTGCAAGAAATCGTCCACAAGCCGCACGGCATCTTTCTGGTTACCGGGCCCACAGGGTCAGGTAAAACCACCACGTTGTATTCGTCGCTCGCGGAGCTTAACGCGGCTACTATCAACGTGCTTACTGTTGAGGATCCCATTGAATATAACCTGCCTGGCATCGGCCAGACTCAGGTCAACACAAAAGCTGACATGACTTTCGCCAGGGGCCTGCGCGCGATCCTGCGGCAGGATCCCGACGTGGTGATGGTGGGCGAGATTCGCGACCTTGAAACGGCTGATGTTGCCGTGCAGGCGTCGCTGACCGGGCACCTGGTACTCAGCACCCTGCACACCAATTCAGCGGTGGGCGCCATGACCCGATTGGTCGATATGGGCGTAGAGCCGTTTTTGTTGTCATCCTCACTGATAGGCGTGCTTGCGCAACGCCTGGTGCGCATGCTGTGCCCCGAATGTCGCGTCATGCAAGACGCCGACGCCAGCGAATGTCTCTTTCTCGGGGTTGAACCCACCTGGCCGCCCAAGGTGTATCACCCTGGCGGCTGCGACGCATGCGGCCATAGTGGCTACCGCGGTCGTACCGGTATCTATGAGCTGATCACGGTGGACGACGGCCTGCGACAGCTCATTCACGATCAGGCCTCGGAGCAGGCACTGACCAAATACGTTCGCCAGTTTTCGCCGGGTATCCGCGATGATGGCCGTACCAAGGTGCTCGAAGGTGCAACCACCGTGGCCGAAGTGCTGCGCGTAACGCTCGAAGAATAGCGACCATGGCGGCGTACGAATACATCGCGCTGGATGCGGGTGGCAAGCAACAGAAGGGCATTCTCGAAGCCGACAGTGTGCGGCAGATTCGCCAACTGTTGCGCGACCAGGGGCTAACCCCGCTCAATGTTGATACCGCAGCAGAGGGTAAAACCAAAACCTCTGAGTCCAATGGCCCCGGCGGGCTTCGAACGCGCAAGCTCGGTGGCCTCGATTTGGCCATGTTCACACGCCAGCTGTCCACACTGCTAACGGCATCTTTGCCGCTGGAAGAGGCGTTGGCCGCAGCGGCCCAGCAGTCGGAGAAACGGCATGTCTCTGGACTGATCATGGCGGTGCGCAGCAAGGTGCTTGAGGGTTTCTCGCTGGCGGCGGCGTTTGCGGAGTTCCCCAGCAGTTTCAATAATCTGTACCGCTCAACAGTGGCAGCGGGCGAGCGCTCGGGCTTTCTCGATCGGGTACTCGATAACCTGGCCGACTACACCGAGAAACGCTTTGAGTCGCGGCGCAACGTCGAGATGGCGCTGTTTTATCCCGTGGTTATTCTGTGCCTTGCGCTTCTGATTGTGGGCGGGCTGGTGGTCTACATCGTGCCTGAGATGGTGCGGGTGTTTGAAAACATGGGGCAAGAATTACCCTTCATGACCCAGGCGCTGATTTCGCTGTCCGACTTTTTACGCAGCTGGTGGTGGGCCCTTGGGCTGGCCATCGTTGGCACGGTAATGTTATGCCGGTGGTTATTGTCGCAGCCTAAAATTCGCATGCAGTGGGATAAACGTGTGCTGCAAATGCCGCTGGTTGGCCGCGTGGCACGCACCGGCAGTGCGGCGCGCTATGCCTCAACGCTGTCCATTCTCACAAGTTCTGGTGTGCCTTTGGTAGATGCCATGAATATTGCCGCCGACGTGGTAGATAACCAGGTAATCAAGCGCCGCTTGAAAACCGCTACCCAGCGGGTCAGCGAAGGCTCAAGCCTGCGGGCAGCGCTCGAAACGGTCGGCTATTTTCCGCCCATGCTGTTGCACATGGTGGCCAGTGGTGAGGCGAGTGGTGAACTCGATCAAATGCTCAGCCGTGTCGCAGAATATCAGCAGGCCGAGCTGGAACGAGTGGTGAGCACCGTGGTCAAGATGTTTGAGCCCCTGATGCTACTGTTTATGGGCGGCATGGTAATGGCCATCGTGATGGCGATTCTATTACCTATATTGAATATGAATTCTCTCGTATAACCTACTGTAATTTAAAGATATTTTAGAAGAAGTTTATCTATGAAGCAGCGCAATATGTCTCTCCATCGCAGCCCGGGTTTCACCCTCATTCCCAGCCCGGGTTTCACCCTCATTGAAATTCTGGTGGTGGTAGTGATCCTCGGAGTTTTGGGGGCCATTGTTGCGCCAAACTTTTTGAGCAGACCCGATGAAGCAAGGCAGCAGGCAGTTAAAACCCAGATGCAGTCCGTAGGCAGCGCACTGGATATCTACCGGCTTGATAACTTTTCCTACCCCTCGACCGATCAGGGCCTGCAGGCCCTTGTCACTCGACCCAGCGGGTTTCCCGAAGCCAGGAACTGGTCACCCAATGGCTATATGCCAAAACTACCCGTTGATCCATGGGGCAATGAGTTTGTTTATTCCAACAATGGTCAGGGCTTTGAGCTTTTAAGCTACGGTAGCGACGGCGCCCAGGGCGGCGAGGGCTTCGCCGCGGATATCAACTTCGACGACCTCTAAACGTATAGACGAGCAGACGTGTAACGGTACAGACGTCCTAAAAGTGCAGCGAGGCAGGACCCTGATGCGCATATTGCCTTCCCGTTTCAAATACAGTGCAAGGCGTGGTTTTACGCTGATCGAAGTTCTGGTCGTGGTGGTGATCGTTGCGATTATGTCGGCAACAGTGGCCATCAGTTTTAACGGCGGCGACCGTGATCGGCGGTTAAGGGCTGAGGCATTCCGTTTGGCTGGCCTGCTCGAGCTCACCCGCAACCAGGCGATTCAACGCAACGAAGAGTGGGGTCTGTTTGTCGATGAGTCGACGATTAGCTTTGCTACCTTTGACGAAACCAATCGCGAATGGGTTGACTGGGAGCAGCGGCCACTAAAAGAATTCTCCTTGGAGAATATACGGCTGGAACTTAGCATCGACGAACAGTCGCAGGTGCCCGACAGCTACGCCACGGGTGATTTGCCCGATCTGGTGTTTTTCTCGAGCGGTGAATCGCAAAAGTACGATCTGCGCGTGCAGCCCGACTGGGAGGCGGCGGCCTGGACGATCTCCAGTGATGGCCTGAGCTCAGCCGCCGCGGTACAGGAAGAGCGTTGACATGAATTCGTCCCGCGGTTTTACACTCATCGAAATGCTGGTGGCTCTGGTGATACTGGCGGTCGCAAGTGTGGCGATTTATGGCCGCTCCGGCCAAGCAGTGGCGGCGCTGTATTCACTCGAACAACGTACGTTAGCCAACTGGATCGCGCAGGATCACATGACCAAGTTGCGGTTGCGGCAGCGCACTATTCGTTTGCAGGCCCCCGATCCTGAGTCCATTCCGCCGTTAGATACAGGTGGCGAAGCCGAGGAGGTGTTCACAGCAGGTCGTCTCTGGTCGATTCAGGTGGATGTCTCAGACACCGACCTCGAAACCATGAAACGCGTCGAAATTGAGGTGGCTGTGGTCTCCGAAGAGGCGGGCGTGAGTGCACCCATTGTCACTACCGTTGGCTTTTTGGGGCGTTACTGATGAATGTTGTGCGCCGTGCTGGATTCACCCTGCTGGAACTGATGGTAGCGATCGCCATCTTTGCCGTGTTGGGGTTATTGTCGAGCCAGATGCTGAACAACATGATTCGGCAAAACGACATTATTGATCAACGCGGTGAGCGCCTGATCGGGTTGCAGCGGGCGATGACCATCATGCAGCGTGACCTCAGCCAGATCTGGAGCCGCAGTGTTCGAGAAGAATTTGGCGACAACTGGCTTGGCTCGGTGGACCCCGATCAAACCTGGCCGCTTGAGTTCACCCGTACCGGCTGGCGCAATCCCCTGGGTCACCAGCGCAGTGAATTGCAGCGCGTCGCCTACGAACTGCGGGACACGACGCTGTATCGCTACTACTGGAATGTGCTTGATCGGGCGACTGACAGCGAACCATTGGAACAGGTGCTGCTTGAAGATGTACTGGCATTGGAGTTTGAGCTGCTCGACGGCAACGGCGACAACTGGCCGCAGCAGGGCTTTTCTCCTGGCGCCTCGAACCCGCTGCTCGAGTTGGCGGCGATTAGTGTGCGCTTCGAGCTTGACGGCTACGGCGACATTACGCGCCTGTGGGAAGTGCCTGCAGAGCTCGATCGGGTGCGCGACCAGGCTGGCGAATTAGACGAAGAGGGGGCAGACGGCCTCGAAGGGGATGACGAACCTGGTGCCGGCGATGGAGGCGATGGAAATGGTGCGCCTGGTGGTGGCCAGGATGGTGAGGTGGGTGTCTCGCCGGTTGCACCGGACCCGGTACGATGATGCTCAGCAGGCAGCTCAAGGGTGCCAGGCAGCGCGGCGTCGCCGTGTTGACGGTACTGCTAATTGTTGCGATTGGCGCATCGCTTGCGTATGCCCTTGCGAGTCAGCAGGCGATGATCATGGCCCAGTCGCGTCATGTGCTGGTGGGCGATGCGCTGAATGACTTGCTCATTGGTGGAGAGGTGCTTGGTCGGCAAATACTCTACAAGGATCATGTAGAAGGAATCGAAAACCCGCCGCAACGGGATCACCTCAACGAGGAGTGGGCGCAGGCCGTGCCCCCGTTCGAGATTCCTGGCGGCTTTATCGAGATCCAGATCCGGGATTTGCATGGTTGTTTCAACCTGAACTCGATTCCTACCACCGCGACCGCCGCCACGACCACGGCAGAGCCCGGAACCATACTGGCCCGCGAGTTGTTCAGATTGCTGGACCTCGAGCCTGGGTTTCATGATCTGTGGTTTGACTGGATCGATGAGAACAGCGATGTCGATCGGGCGGGAGCGGAAGATAACGAATACACGGGCAGAGATATCCCTTATCGAACCCCCAATCGGCTGGCGGGACATCTTTCGGAAGCGCGCCTGATTAGCGAGATGGACCCTATCCAGTGGCAAGAGCTGCAGCAAATAGCTTGCATAGCACCTGAGCCAACAACGCTCAACGTGAACACCCTGCGGCCGGCAACCCTGGCGTTTTTAAGCGGTACGCGACCTCGTGACATGAGCGATGAGGAGCGCGAACCTGAGATACCAGACTACGAAACCGCAGACGATTTTAAGAGTGCTCACACATCGATTGATGCGGACATACTGACGGCGCTCACCCTGGCGGACGTGGTGAGTGAGTACTTTGAGGTACACGTTCGTGCAGAACTTGATGGTGAGCAGGGCGCAATGGTGAGTACAGTGCACCGGGATCCGAACAGCGGTAAAATAGCGGTGCTTGGGCGAGACTTTTCGCGTCGATTTGTCTCAAGCTTCAGCGCCATAGATCAGGCTGCAAACTAAGAGGACAGCTAATTTTGAGCACCCTATTTATCAGGGTAGAAGGCCCCGCGGTTGTCGGCTCTGCTGAGCCGGAGGCGGACGCGGAAACTGAGTTGAGCGCCGCGCTAACTGATGTACCGACCTATGAACTGTCAGCCAACTGGTTGATCAGTGAGCCAGACGGTTCTGTGCAGGCCGAGGGCTCGGCCGATTTACGCGGGTTGTCTGAACTGATCGACCCCGATGCCGACTGGATCCAGAACCCGGCCAATGTGGTGTTGTTGTTGCCAGCGAGTCTGGTGCTCAATATCAATTGCGAAGTGCCTGGCCGAAATGCCGCTCAGGTGCGCAGGGCACTGCCCTATGCGGTGGAAGAATTTGTCGCCACCGATATCGAAGACATGCATGTCGCTGCCGGTGAGATCAATCGGGGTGGCATGGTGCGTTCCCAGGTGGTTGAGCGTAAGCAGCTTGATGACTGGCTGGCGGCTCTGCAGCAAATTGGTATCCGGCCGGGCTACGGACTGTCTGAAGCAGAGATATTGCCGGGCAGCGTCGGGCGCAGCACTCTGTTATTCAGGGGTGACGAAGTACTCATGCGCAACACCGACTCCGCAGCCTGTATCGATTCTGAAAACCTGGAGTTTGTGCTGGGCGGATTCATTGAAGCCTCCGGTGAAGATGCAGTTATCCAAACGGTTAACGGCGAGATTGATCCGTTATCGGTTGCGCAACTGCCGCCAGATGTTGAATTTTCTGCAACCATGCTCGAAGCGGATCAGTCGGTGCTGGCTTACCTTGCGAATCTTTGGAGCGAACGCGGCGCGCTGGCTGACAAGGGAATAAATCTGTTGCAGGGCGAGTACGTCGTGCGCATGAACACTTCAGGTGAGGCCTCACGCTGGCGCACGGTCGGGTTGATTGCCGCTGCCTGGTTTGGCATTGCGCTGCTGGCGCTGGGTGCCAAGGGCATCTACTCAGGTATGGAAGCCGACCGGCTGAACGCAGCAACCGTTGCACTGTACAAGGATATCTACCCAACCACCCAGCGCGTGCCACCTAACATCAAACGCGACGTGCAATTTCGCATGGGTGGGCAGAACGTCGCTGCCGCGCAATTTGTGCCATTGATAGGACAACTAAGTAAACATCTGACCACGTCGATCAAGGTTCGCAGTTTCAACTTTCAGGGCTCTCGCGATGAACTCTCTACCGAGCTTATTCTCGGCGGGTTCGATGCGCTGGATGCGTTGAAAGAAAAGCTCGCCACCGACGGCATGAGCGTGGAAATTTCTTCGGCCGATCAGCAGCAGGACGGCGTGCACGCCCGGTTGCGATTGAAGGCAGCAAACAATGCTCGATAAACTGTTAAACCGTTGGCACACGACAGCGGCGTATCGCAACTATGCGATGCGCGAACCCAACGAACGGCTAGTTATTGCCCTGGTAGCGGCGCTGGTTATCGGCGTGTTGCTTTGGACCCTGCTTTGGCAGCCCATTGCCCGCTGGTCGGAGGCTGCCCAGGACAAACATCAGAATGAGCAAACTCTGAATGACTGGCTGGTGGTCAACGAAAAGCCGGCCAGGGCCGCCGAAGGCAACCCTAAAAGACCAGGAGCGAATGGCGGCGAAGGCCTGCTGACGATAGTTTCGCGCACGGCTGATCAGTCGGGGCTGAAACTCACGCGCTTTCAGCCCGAGAGCAACGGAGTCTCTGTGGTGCTCCAGAAGCAGGTTTTCAATGACGTACTTAGCTGGCTCAATCTGCTTGAATCACAGGAGCAAGTGCTGGTGGTTCAGGCATCGGTTGATGCCGATTCGCTGAGCGGGCGGGTGAATGCCCGCTTCAGCTTGCGTCGCTAGATGAGAGCGTGCCCTAGCGGGCGCCGTCACCGATCAACACGACCTCAACCGTCTGCAACAGAATAATCATATCGAGCAGGATGCTGTGATTCTTCAGGTAGTACAGGTCGTATTGCAGCTTCTCTTTCGAGTCTTCTACTGACGCGCCGTAGGGGTAGCACAGTTGCGCCCAACCGGTGATGCCAGGCTTCACGCGATGCCGATGGTTGTAGTACATGATGGCTTCGTCGAGTTCTTCGACAAACTGGGGCCGCTCCGGGCGTGGTCCAACAAAGCTCATGTCGCCGCGCAAAACGTTTGCGAGTTGCGGTAGCTCATCGACACGGGTCTTGCGCATGAACGCACCAACACGGGTAACCCTGGGGTCGTCCTTCGATGCCCAGACGGCCTGCCCGTCCACTTCAGCATCCGTGCGCATGCTGCGGAATTTCATGACCGGGAAGGGCTTGCCGTTTAACCCCACGCGCGTCTGCAAATACAGGATAGGGCCTTTAAAGCCGCTATCGATCCAGATCGCGATGGTGGCTGCGAGCATTATTGGCCAAACCAACAGCAGGGCAACCAAACTGATCAGAATGTCAAAGGCACGTTTGGTTGCGTAGCGCCAGCTATGCGCAATGAACCCGTCGGAAAAAACCATCCACGAGGGATGCAACAGATCAACGTCGAGCTTGCCAGCTTCGCGTTCAACGAAGGCTTGAATATCGACAACTTCGACACCGGAAAGACGGCATACCAGAAGTTCTTCGAGCGGTAATCCACCGCCGGCATCGGTGTTACGCCTTCGTTCATCCACGGCGACGACGATTTCATCCACGCTGTGACGGTCGCAATACTCGGGCAGGGGACAGTCTAGCTCGACAATTTCGCCACCCTTGGCTGTCACGGCATCTACACCATTGTCGATCTGGGCGAAGCCATGCAGGCGAAAAGCGCGACGGTCTGCGCGGCGTCGCATGCGGGTGGCGATTTTTAATGCGCGCTGGCCAGCCCCGAGCACTAGCACGTTCTTTTTGAGCGTGTCTTCGCTAATCAGGTGGCTGGAGCCCCAGCGCAGGATGCTGATGACAATAAAGCCCTCGACAATCGAGAACATCAGTACACCGCGGCCCATTGCCAGATTCGGCACAAAGTAGGACAGGATGGCGACAAACATGCTGCCGAGCAGGAACATGGCAACGGCAGTGCGTAGCATCATGCCCGTATAGCCCTCACGGACCCGCGATTCGTACACGCCCATAGCCACCATGGTGATCACCTGGGCGAGCGCAAACACGGTGGCGGCCCAGAAGTAATCCGAGAATGGGGGCAACGTAAGGTTGCGGCTGAGAAAGCCGAGGTACGCACAGCAGAACAGTACAACGGCCTCGACGGCCGCCATCACAAGGTACGGGGTGTGCAAATAGTGCCTGAAAATCCTGATATGGGGCACGGAAAGACGCTTCAACTTATTTGATCAATTGAGCGCACAGTAGGCAAAAGCACTTGCCAAGTAAACGCCGGTTTTGTAATCAGAGACATGTGTCCCGTTCCATGGCTGGTGCGGTGCAAATACTGTGCGCTGTTACCAACTAATCCACACGTAAGTTGCGAACTGGCGCTGGCGGGTTCGTGTCGAGGCCAGGGCCCTGGCCAACCTCGGGTGGTTGTGGTGGTGTAGGAGGCGTTATCGG
>CAZSYU010000127.1:0-9795 GCA_964611345.1 uncultured Pseudomonadales bacterium | reverse complement strand
AGTGCGGTGCCTCAACGGCCTCCTGCACGTTCATGCCAAATTCCACCATGTTAAGGAAAAACTGCAGCTGCACCTGATCTTGAATATCTCCGCCTTGCACGGCAAACGACAGGTAGGGCTTGCCGTCTTTCAGCGCCATGCTCGGTGTTAGCGTTGCCCGCGGTCGTTTGCCCGGTTCTAACACGTTGAATGGATTTTGGTTGGCATCCAGCACAAAGCTCTGCATCCGCTGACTCATGCCGATACCGGTTTTGCCGGCGATAACAGCAGGTACCCAACCGCCGGACGGTGTGACAGAAACGACCCAGCCGTCTTTGTCTGCGGCCTGAATCGTTGTGGTGCCTGCCTGAAAAGTGCGGTCATGCCGCGGGAGACTAAGACTCGCCTGCTGCCACGGCGGCATCACACCGGTCTCTGCGTCAGGCACATTGGTCCAGGCTGCAAGTTCATCCAAATAAGGGTTTTTACCGCGTTGAAACCCATAAGGGTCGCCGGGCGTAATGTTCTCGTCGTTGGCGAGCGGACTGAATTTTTTCCAGCGTGCACGCGCGTATTTCTTGGAGAGTAATCCAGCCATGGGTTCTTCGGGTGGAAAGTACGGGTCGCCATAATAAAAGTCGCGATCCGCCATGCTCATCGATAAGGCCTGATAAAGCGTGTGTATGTATTGGGTAGAGTTGTAACCCAGCGCCTTTACATCTACGTTCTCCAACAGGTTCAACGCCTGCAACAGCACAGGACCCTGCACCCAGCTCGTCAACTTGTAAACGTCAATACCTTTGTACGAGGTGGCCACCGGCTCCTCGATGTGCACCTGCCAATTCGCCAGATCCTCGAGCGTATGCAAACCACCCAGCTCTTTTGACGCACGCACAAATTCTTGCCCTATATCGCCGCGATAAAACCGCTCATTGGCCGCCATGATGGCATCACGACGACTAGCACCGGCTTTAAGGGCACTTGCCTCGGCAGCAACCAGCTTGCGGAGCGTGACAGCCAAATCGGGTTGGCGAAAAATCTCTCCAGCGCGAGGCGCCTCCCGGCCATCGCCCTCGGCGTCGCCCGCATGGGTCAGGAACAATTCCCGGGAGTAAGACCATTGGCGTATTTCTTCTTTCAAACGCTCAATGGAGTCAGCGGTTTGAGCCTCCATGGGATAGCCATCCGCCAACTGCAAGGCCGGCGCTAATACCTCAGCGAGGCTCATGGTGCCGTATTCGGCGAGCATCACGAGCAACCCCCCAGGCGTTCCTGGGGTTACTGCTGCCAACGGCCCATACTCCGGCGGAAACTCCATACCCTGGCTCTTGAAAAACTCAGGCGTGGCGCCCGTTGGGGCCACGCCAAGGGCGTTAATGCCAATGACTTTTTTCAATTCCGGGTGATAGATCAGAGCCTGGGTTTCACCGCCCCAGCTCAACACATCAAACATGGTGGCCGTTGCCGCCAGCATAGCGCACGCGGCGTCTACGGCATTGCCGCCGCGTTCAAAGGTCATTGCACCCGCCGTTGCCGCCAGCGGTTTGCCTGTAATCGCTACCCAGTTGCGGCCATGCAGCACTGGCTTGTTGGTCTGCGCTGCCACGCCAGTCGCACCAAGCAGTGCGAACAGCACCGCGAGTGACAGAAACCAGCCAGCCAGGCGCAGCATGCCCTGGGCAACCCGTGGGGATTCGGCGGTGGATATGAACAAGCTAGGCCTCCTGCGATCTGTAGCAATTGGGACAACTGGGGCGAACATACACCGAGCGGGCCGTCTTGCGAAGCTCTCGCCCTTCGGGGACCATTGCCGCTCACTTTCTGAGCGTAGCGCGCCATGACCACGACCGGCATCATTGCATCCCCCACGGCCACCAGCATGCCATTGCATATGGTCACCAACCTGCAATCCTGGCTCAAGGACCAACCCGAGGCCTTGCGGGCATGGGTAACCCAACACAAGTTCACAGCCTCGCCGGGCGACTATCTGGTTGTGCCCGGTTTTGACGGCGGTGAAAGCTGTGTACTTGTTGGCGCCTCGGAAGAACCCAATCTGGGCACTCTGGGCGCATTACCCATGGCACTGCCCGAAGGCAGCTATCAACCAGCGACGGCACTCGACGAACTTGAAGCATTGGGCTGGGCACTGGGCGCTTATCAGTACACCCGCTACAAGAAAGCCAAACGCGCTCCAGCACAACTTGTGCTTGAGGATGCGGCATTACGCGACACGGTGTTGCGCCAGTGCGAGGCAACGGCATTGGCGCGCGATCTGATCAACGCCCCCGCCAACGACATGCTGCCAACGCATCTGGAAGCAGCCAGCCGGGACCTCGCCCAGACATACGATGCGCAGATCTCCGTTACTACCGGGGCTGAACTGCTGGCGGCTGGCTACAACACGATTCACGCGGTAGGTCGCGCGAGTGAGGACGCACCACGCCTGATCGACATTCGCTGGGGCGACGCCGACCATCCTGCGATTACATTGGTCGGTAAGGGCGTTTGCTTTGACAGCGGGGGCTTGAATATCAAACCCGGCAGCTCAATGCGGACGATGAAAAAAGATATGGGCGGCGCCGCACAGGTGTTGGCACTGGGCCAACTCATCATGGCGACCAACCTGCCTATTCGATTGCGCATTCTCGTCGCCGCCGTCGAAAACGCCATCTCGGCAAACGCTTATCGTCCAGGTGACATCATTACGACCTATGCTGGGCTTACCGTCGAAATCGACAACACTGACGCTGAAGGCCGACTGGTGTTGTGCGATGCATTGGCACTGGCCTGCGAGGAACAGCCCGAGCTCATCGTTGACTACGCGACCCTGACCGGTTCGGCCCGCTCGGCCGTTGGGACCGAAATTGCGGCCATGTTCTGCAACCGTGACGACATAGCCAATGCCGTGTATGACTGCGGCGTTGCACTCGACGATGCCGTTTGGCGCATGCCGCTGCACAAGCCCTACAAATCCATGCTGAAATCCGCGCACGCTGACTCGGTAAACTCAGCAGCCTCACCTTATGCGGGTGCAGTAACGGCTGCGCTGTTTCTGGAACAGTTCATCAGCGCTGACATCCCCTGGCTGCATTTTGATCTCATGGCCTGGAACCTAAGCACCCGCCCGGGCCATCCGGAGGGTGGCGAAGCCATGGGCGTGCGCGCCGTGTACCAACACCTGGTGAACCGCTATGCCTGATTTGTTTAAGTCTCTCGAGACCAGCAACGTGAGTGACAAGCAATCCCTGCCTACGGCGCTTACACAGCTCAAGTACAACTCAGCCGGTTTGGTACCTGCCATCGCGCAGGACAAGGCCACGGGCGAGGTCTTGATGCTCGCATGGATGAACCAAGAAGCCATTGAGGAAACTCTCCGCAGCGGTCGCGTCACCTACTACTCGCGCAGTCGTCAGCAACTGTGGTGCAAAGGCGACACCTCTGGTCACACGCAACACCTCGAAACAATGCGCATCGACTGCGATGGTGATGCCTTGCTGTTGTCGGTAATCCAACGGGGTCCGGCCTGTCACACCAATCGCAACAGCTGTTTCTACCTGCACGTGGAAGCAGAACAGCAACAGATCGTTGTACTTAGCACGCAAGAATAAGCGGCGCGCAATTTTTCAGGTAATGACATGACACTCTCTTTGCACAACTCGCTAAGCGGTAAAAAAGAGCCGTTTAGCCCCATCAACCCTGATCGAGTCACCATGTATGTGTGCGGCCCAACCGTATACGACTTTCTGCACATCGGTAACGGTCGACCTGCGGTGGTGTTTGATGTGCTGTACCGGGTGCTGCGCAGTCAATACCCGCAGGTTGTCTACGCCGCCAATGTGACTGATGTTGACGACAAGATCATTGCTGCATCACAGAAGACTGGCCGTTCAACGAGTGATCTGACCAGCACTTACATTGAGGCGTACAACGTCGACATACGTGGACTGGGTGTGCTGCCTGTCGACGTCCAGCCCAGAGCCACTCAGGACATGCCTGAAATCATTGCAATGATTGAGACCCTGATCGAAAAAGAGCACGCGTACTTTGCAGAAGATCACGTGTTGTTTCACGTTCCGTCGGATCCTGCTTACGGCCAGCTTTCCAAACGCACCCTGGAAGACATGATCGACGGAGCCCGCGTTGACGTGGCGCCCTACAAACGCGACCCCAAAGATTTTGTCTTATGGAAACCATCCACCGGCGAACAACCGGGTTGGGACAGCCCCTGGGGTGTCGGCCGCCCCGGCTGGCACATTGAATGCTCGGCAATGATTCGCAGTCATCTCGGCGACAGCATCGACATTCACGGCGGCGGCTCTGATCTGCAGTTTCCTCACCACGAAAACGAACTCACCCAGAGTGCGTGTGCTAACGGCGCGCAGTTTGTGAAGTATTGGGTGCACAACGGCATGTTGACGTTCGGCGGTGAAAAAATGTCGAAGTCATTGGGTAACATCGAGACTATTCGCGCCCTGCTCGAACGACATAACGGCGAAGTACTGCGCTTTGCCCTGCTCAGCGGTCAGTACCGCTCGGCCCTGGCCTGGTCTGAGGAACAGATTGAACAGGCCAAGAGCGCACTGGACCGGCTTTATCAGGCGTTGCGCGTTAGCGGCAGCAATAGTGCAAATAGTGCAAATAGTGCTCTGAGTGCAAATAGTGCAGATGTGGACTACAAGGACCGCATCGACTGGACAGAGGTGCCCGACACTCTGAAGCTGCCGTTGGAAGACGACCTCAACACCCCGGGGGCCATTGCAGCACTGCATGACTTTGCGAGCCAAATCCACAAAACCACCGACCCTACGGAGCTCACGGCGCTGCACTCTGCCATACGTCGCGGTGGTGCCATCCTGGGCATACTGCAGCAAGATCCGGAACACTGGTTTCAGGCCGGCAGCTCTATGTCAGCAGAAGACATAGACGCCCTCATCAATGCGCGCAATCAGGCCCGTGCCGACAAGGATTTCGCCCGCGCTGACGAGATTCGCGAACAACTACTCGAGCGCGGCATTGAACTGGAAGACAGTCGCACAGGGACAACCTGGCGTAAAAAAGACTAATGCAGCAACGCGCGCCTGGCGCTGAACTGTCGATCGCCATATTCAGCGGCGCAAAGGCTGACGAGGCCAACGTGACCGGAACCATAAGCGCACTCACAACAGCGCTCGCCTGCGAGTTCGCCGGTTTGAAAGACGTCTGCGTCTACGAGCACAGCCCAAGCGTTGCTAGTACCTCTAATGCAGCAGGTAACCACAGCGTTGAGCTTAGCCCCAACGCCTCGCGCATCCTGCGCTCCCTCGGCGTACTCGATGAGCTGCGCGCACACAGCTTTGAACCCCAGTTCATCCACCAACGCAGTTACCGAACAGGCTTTCAGCTCGCCGTTACTGCTTTGGGTGCGATGGCAGAAGGCCGTTACAACGCTCCTTTCCTGCATGTGCAAGGCAGCGCGCTGTTGGACGTACTGCGCAACAGGGCCAACGCACGTGGTATCAAGAGAACGCGGGTTGACACACTGCAGGGAATAACTCAAAGCGCGGCACCTGCGGATCAAGTTGGGCAGCTTGAGTTGCAATTTGCTGCCGGTCCACCCTGCTCGCACGACGTGTTGCTGGTGGCAGATGATCCGAATCAGAAAATTCGCGCGCTCAGCAACGCAGCCCCCGTGAGCCGCACCCCTACACCGCTCACTCATTGGCGCGGCACCCTGCCCCAGGCTGAGTTGCCCGCAGGGGCGTTTGGTTCGGTAGTTACCCAGTGGCTCGGGCCCACGCAACACTTCAGCTATCACTTCACCGCAAGTGGCGAGGCGCTCGAGTTCAGCGCGCTCGCAGAAACGCCTGCGCAAAGTAAAGAACAATTGTTAGCGGTGTTTGCCAACTGGCACCCCAGTATCAATAGGTTGATCAGTACCGCGGCCAGCCTGACTCGCGAGCCGATCTATCAAACTGCACAGGTGCAGCGGCTCGCACACGGCCAAATCGGCTTTCTGGGCGCGGGTTGCCATGACCTCATGCCCCACCTGCCCCAACAGCAGGCGCTTGGCATCGAAGACGCCTGGGTAATCTCGCGCCTGCTCGAGCAATGGGAAGATGAACCCGCCGCAGGACTGGTGGAATTCGAGCGTTATCGCCTGCCCAGGGCGCAGCGCCTGCAGAGCCAGGCGAGTGCTCGAGCAAACATGCTCTGTGCTACTGCTCCGCTTGCAACCTGGCGACGTAATTTGGCGCTGACCTTTGGGAGCCGCTTCTTACCAGAACTTGCCATGCAAAAAAACGACTGGCTGTACGGCTATGACGCAGTCAATGGTTTTCTATAAGTCGCTAAAGGCTTTTTATAAGTCGCTAAAGGCTTTTTATAAGTCGCTAAAGGCTTTTACCGCTTTTTCGGACGCTCAGATTAGTTTGTAATAGAACCCATGAAACACACCAACTTTGAACTTCGCGGCCTCGATGGTCAGCGCTTCGCTTGCTGCAGCTGGCTGCCCCAGAGCCCACCCCGCGCGGTCGTGCAAATTGCCCACGGCATGGGGGAACACAAAGATCGTTACACCGGCGTGGCTGAGGCTCTGACGACCCAGGGGTACGCCGTTTACGCGAGCGACCATCGCGGCCATGGCGGCACCATTGTCGACGCAAGACCGGGTGCGATGGGCATAAACGGCTGGCGCTTAACCCTTGCTGATATGAACTACCTGGCCGAATACAGCATGCGGCTCCACCCAGGACTACCCACGGTCCTGTTGGGGCACAGCATGGGCGCCGCACTGAGTCAGCAATACTTGTATCTGTACGGGCAGTACCTGTCCGCTGCTGTGTTGTCCGGCTCTCCCGGCTTTGGAAACCCACTGCAGATGCTGGCGTTGCAGTTTATTGCCCGTGCCGAAGCGTTGCGCTCTGGCCCAGATACGCAGAGCGCTCTCCTGCAAAGTCTGCTCTTCGGCCAAAACAACAAAGAGTTTGAGCCGGCCGAATCCAGCGACGTGCTCACTGGCTTTGAGTGGCTAAGCAAAGACGGCCTGCAGGTCGATGCCTACCTGAATGATCCGCAGTGTGGCTTTGTGCTGTCGCCAGCAAGCCTTGCGCAATTTTTCGCTGGCATGCGCCACGCTTGCGAGGAACGCAATATAAGCGCCATCAAGGCGCATCTGCCAATTTACGTATTTTCAGGCGCTGATGATCCCGTGCACAATGCAGAGCGCGGGCTCATCAACCTGGTTGAGACCTATCGGGGTGCAGGCCTACCGGTGGAGTACAAGCTTTATCCCGAGGGGCGCCACGAAATGTTGAATGAAACCAACCGCGTTGAGGTGGTGGCCCAGCTCCTCGATTGGCTGTCAGCGACACTATTTGATGTGAACTAACACCCGCCTAGCTTTCCGCATCAGCGAAATCGCTGCTAGAATCCGCCTCCCTCTTAGCAGCAACGCCTTCATAACATGACTATTCCGCATCAGCAGCTTATTGTTCTTGGCTCCGGCCCCGCTGGCTACACGGCGGCGCTGTATGCGGCCCGCGCCAATCTCAAGCCGCTACTGTTGACGGGCATAGAAGTGGGCGGCCAATTAACCACCACAACCGAGGTGGAGAATTGGCCTGGTGGCCATGCCGAGCTGCAGGGTCCAGAGCTGATGCAACAGATGGCGGACCACGTCGAGCGCTTCGATGCACAGATCGTCAACGATCATATCCACACCACCGCCCTCACCGAGTCGCCAATTACCCTAACCGGCGACAAGCAGAGCTACACCTGCGATGCGCTGATCATTGCGACCGGCGCCTCGGCAAAGTATCTGGGCCTCGAATCGGAAGAGAAATACAAAGGCAGAGGCGTCAGCGCGTGCGCAACTTGCGATGGCTTTTTTTATAGAAATCAAGAAGTTATCGTAGTAGGCGGAGGAAACACTGCGGTTGAGGAAGCCCTGTACCTGTCAAACATCTGCAGCAAGGTTCACCTTGTCCATCGCCGCGATGAGTTGCGCGCCGAAAAAATCTTGCAAGATCGACTGCACGCCAGGGAAAACATTGTTCCTGTCTGGAATCACACGCTGGCTGAGGTGTTGGGCGATGATATGGGCGTGACTGGCGCCCGCCTTGCTGACAAGAGCGGCGGCACTCAGGACCTCGCCGTGACCGGGGTTTTTATCGCCATAGGTCACTCACCCAACACGGGCATCTTCACCGACCAGCTCGACATGGGTGGCGGTTATATCGTGACCCAAAGCGGACTTGACGGCGCAGCAACCGCCACCAGCGTACCGGGCGTGTTCGCGGCGGGTGATGTGTCTGACCACATCTATCGCCAGGCCATCACGTCAGCAGGCTTTGGCTGCATGGCCGCATTGGATGCAGAACGCTACATCGACGAACTGCCATAACTGAGAGCTGGAATGATGAGCGCGTTCGCGGTCTTCTACTCGACGCGTTTAGTGCCAGTGCAGCCTAACCGCTCTACTGCAGGAGGCGCGAATGGCGTGAAAAACTGCGTTTTAAAAAATCCATCTGATCACCCAGTATGCGACCACCATTGATTAACGCGAGGTACTCCGCGTAGTTGGGCACATAGGGCAGAGCAAGCAACTCCATGCCGCACTCATGGGTTTTGCGGTTGCCCTTTCGATGATTACAACGGCGACAGGCCGCCACCACATTATCCCAACGATCAAGACCACCACGCGAGGTAGGTTCAACATGATCACGGGTCAGCTGGGAATCTTTAAAGCTGTTGCCACAGTACAGACAGAGATTACGATCCCGACCAAACAACGCCTGATTGGTCAGTGGCGGCGAGCTGCGATCGGTGTAAACCACCCGCCCCTGACAGGCGATAATGCTGTGAATATCGACCTGGGATTGACTGCCATCAAAGCGCGAATGCCCGCCGCGCAAACGCAAAATGGCATCCCCGTGCGTCCACACGACAAGCTCTCGCGCATACAGGCACACCGCCTCTTGCCAGCTCACCCACTCAACGGGTTGGCCAGACACGTTCAGCCGCAACACCCGCGGGGCGCGGTCGTAGTCTTCGAGCGTTGCCAGCATGCCAATTCCTGTCTTGCCCGAGCGCGGTGGGCTCACCTCACCAACCGGTTAGGGGTGGCGTGCACCGCTTCGGGCCTCGGTACAACTGGCTGGATAATGACCAAAGGCCTGTTAGTTATCAAATCCACTGCATTGGTCCACCACATTGGTCCACCACATTGGTCCACTACCAGGGGACCGCTCGCGCCCAACTATGACCTGGACATCGTTACTACCGCTTGACTAGTGCTGGGGTGGTTAGATATTGCTGGCGGCTCGCGCGCCGTTATACTGCACGCCGTCTAGACACTTGTTAGACGCCATTAAAATACAGGTCCTGACAGAATGGTAATCGGATGAGCACGCAACCCAGACACCTGACCGAGTTTCGAGCCGCTCGCAGCAGTGCAGAGCGAACCAGAACTAGCACTAGCAGTCGCACCGAAGGCAAACGTCAGACCCTGACCTGGCTGCTCTTAAGTGCTCTAGTCCTCACGCAGGGCTGCGGCTGGGGTAAAAAAAATACCCAGGCCACCGAGGTCAACTCGGCGATAGGTAGCGGCAACTGGCTGTGTGAGGCGGGCAAGGCAGCAGAAGATTGGGATTGCATTCAAAGCGAAGATATCAAACCAAGGCTCGAGGCCCTTGAGTCCCGAGCGGAAACCATGACGGAAACACAACCCGCAGAGGCAACCACCACAGGGCAATCCACTCCGCCGCCCATCGCACCTGAGTCATCCGCACCCCTGCCCCCGGGGCCAACACTCCCCGCGGCGTCACCACTACCTTCGAC
>CAZSYU010000126.1:0-10019 GCA_964611345.1 uncultured Pseudomonadales bacterium | reverse complement strand
CTTTCTGGGTAGGGGGTTGAATCCAGTGAACATCTTTCTTCAATAACAGCAGTAATCCGGTAGAAATCACCAAGCCAATGGGAAGTAGGACAAGCGGTGCAATCCAATGGTGAACCTTACGCAGGGCAATCCTGGCTTTCATCTTTGTGCGAGCGCTTCCTTTGACGACGATCAGTGTTGTGCGGCCACATTTGACCACAACCGAACATTCAATCGAAGCGTAGTTTTTCTGCCAGGCGTCGCCTGGTAAGTCGGCCGCGGTGGGCGACCGGAAATGTCAAGACCTTCGAGTCCAGCGACGCCAAGATGTCCGGCGACCAGGCTGTTGGGTTGAGAGTGGGGCAGGGCGCACAGTGATGTCGATTTCAAAGACGCGTTTTAGTCGCTGGGTCTAGAGTGGATTCCCAAAGCTCTGGCAGGGTCTGCTTGATACGGCCTGAGAATTCCCGACACCTGTAATGGTAAAAATCATATCAACCTTAAGAGGTAAATCATGGGAAAGGGAATCCGTTACACGGACGAGTTTAAGCAAGAAGCAGTTAACCAGGTGGTCATCCACGGCTACTCGGTTTTGGATGTAAGCAAGCGGTTAGGCATCACCAACAAGAGCCTGTACCACTGGATCAAAAAGTTCAGCAAGCCCAAGGCGCAGTAGGCTGAAGAGAGTGATCTGAGGGCTGAGATCGCCCGTCTCAAACGAGAACTGAAGCGTTCCGAGCAAGAGAGAACCATCTTAAAGGAGGCCGCGGTGTTCAAAGCCTTCGAGTCAAAGAACGCTACGCGTACATAGAAGCTCGCAGCGGCGATTACCCCGTGCGTACCTTGTGTCGAGCAATGGACGTGCATCCAAGCAGCTACTACGAATGGTTGCACGAGCCCCTTAGTGATCGTGAAAAAGAAGACCAGGCACTGACTGCAAAGATAAAGCAGTTCTGGTTAGAGAGCGGCGGGCTGTCTGGCTACCGCAATCTTCATGAAGACCTGATGGAAGCTCGTGTTCATTGCGGAAGAGAGTGACCGCCAACGTGTTGGAGCGTCAATTTGAAGTCGAGAAAGCAAACGATTGGTGGGTGAGTGAGTTTACTTACATCCATACTCACGAAGGTTTTCTGTTCCTGGCGGTGGTCATGGACTTGTATGCTCGAAACATCGTTGGCTGGTCGATGGGCGCTCGAATCACGGATGACCTGGTGCTTGACGCACTAACGATGGTGTACTGGCGCCGACAACCACCCCCAACGCTGAAGCTTCATTCGGATCAAGGATCGCAGTACAGCAGTCATCGATGTAAGAAGCTCCTCAAGACACTCAAGATCACGCCCAGCATGAGCCGGAGAAGAAACTGCCACGATAACGCGGTTGCAGAGAGCTTCTTCGCGAACTTAAAGAAAGAGAAAATCAGAAGAAGGAGATACCGGACACGCGCTGACGCGCGCTTGGAAATCTTTGAGTACATTGAGCTGTTCTATAACCCAAAGCGTCGGCATACTCACAATGGCCGACTGGCACCGACGGTGTATGAACAGCGTCAATTAGTGAAGTAAAAGAGTGTCGGGAATTCTCAGGCCGTATCAGGTTCTACCCACGCTGAGCAGGTAAGCTCGCTCGGGTGCGCTGATCATTCCTCAATTTCATACCTGATCGTTACCTCGGCGCACTGGCGTTCTACCTGCCGGACGATCATAGAGACTGTATTCTCCGACACCCCATCACCTGCAAGTTCAACATTGAATGGTCGGTCGAGCTCGAGATAGCGATTAAACTTCATTTCGCCGCCCATGACCGCAAACTTCGCGTCACCCAGCAAGAGGTGGACAAACTGGTGCCCGATATCTGCAAGCTGGTTCGAATTTACATGATCCCCCGAGCCTCCGTGATACGGGTGTCTGGGCAGGAAGCCGAGCTCTTTTGTCACAAGGCCGTCTGCTGACGCAGACTTGCCTTCAATCAGGTGTGATAGAAAGCTCTCATCTTGTGTTGCTACACCCAGGGTGCGAGCGGGCGCATATTGGAACTCACCAGTGGGAGGCAGCGCTACTGCCTGGTCTTGCTTCGCCTTCTCGCGCCAGGCTTCAAAGTCCCGGGTGCGAAACACGACACCTGTTCCCCTCATGCGGTAAACAAGCGAGCCACTGGAATCGAAGAACGTAAGCCTGTAGCCGGGCGTTCCTTCCTCGCGAAACGGGTCTGCAATGCCATGCGTTGCATGGCCGACGCCCCGCTTGCCGCACGTCCAATCCGTTTGTGTGAGCGCAGTCCACTTGTCCGGGTCGAGTGTTCCGCGTACAGCGCCCGCTTCCGAAGCGGCCCAGTAATTGATCGCTTGCACAGTGATTGGATTGAACGGATGTAAGCTTAGCCAGGGCCATTTTACTTCATCCGTTGAACATTTGAACGCTATCGTTCCATCGCTCATCACGGTGTGAGAATGCGTGTACTGGTTGTTAGTGGCATGCGTCATGAGATCGAAGATTACAGATGTCTATCGCAATCACAATCATGCAGGTTGAATATTTCAGCAGGGCCGAAAGCGAACATCTTGTCCATCCGACTACTATTGACGCTTGCGGCGTTCGCCCCTAGTAGATCAGTTGCAGACGGCCAACACTGCCACCAGAACCAAAATTGCTCTTGGCGAAATCAGTGCCAGAGTTCGTGTACCGGCGCGCCCCGCTCGCGCATTCCTGGCTCAATGCGATCGAAAACCTGATCATAACGAAAGAACGGAATGCGCGGATACAGATGATGAATCCCATGGTAGTTCTGCCACAGCCAGATCCAGGTGCCTAGCCGATTAATAGACTTCGGCATCAGGTACACAGAGGTGTCACGATAGCGCTCTGTTTGATCAAAGGGAATGTGTACCAGCCAGGCGAAAACGATGACCAGCCAGGTCACGCCAACAATGCTTGTAAGTACACAGAACAAGAGCACTTCCATAGGAAACCAGAGTGCCAACAGCAATCGCCATCCGAAGAACAAGACAATTTCTGCCCATACGATCGCTTTGCGGCGTGAGTCAAGTTTGGGATAGGCGTTGTGAAAGAAATAGCGATATTCATTGCCTACCAACAACACCCCGCCGAGCAAAGCATCATAAACATGGTTGCCTTTAAACACATGATCCGGGTCAGCGCCGGGAACATTTGTCGACTGATGGTGTACCCGGTGTGCCCATTTATGAACGTTAAACGAGAAGCCCAGAATTGAAGCCATCACGTAACCTACTGCGTCGTTCAACCAGCGATAGTGTTTGTCGCGCCCACAAATGTTCTGATGGACCGATTCGTGCAACGGTGTGTATGCCATGAACGCCAGATAGCTTGCAACAACGAAGGCGAGCCATGCCGGCCAGAGCCCAGTGATAGCAGCGTAGACCGCAAGTCCGTAGCCCGCGACAATCGCGCAGGCGAACCAGACGATAGATAGGGCTGGATCACCCATATATTGTTTGGCGACACCGGTAATCTCGACCTCACTCATGGTTCTTTGATCGGAGTTCTGTATAGCCATAAATCGCTGTCAGTCTTGATCCATGCCTTGCGATTATACGTCTATCTACTAGCGTTTTGTGGGGAGTGAAGCTATTTCCCTTTGAGGCGCGTCAACTCGATGTGTGACTGTAGCGCTCCTAGACTGTGCGCTGCGTCTACTATCCGACCTTCGTAATCACATATTCTGTGCGGCTAGTCTTGCGGTCCAGCTCCAATGGACCGCCCGAACACTCCAGCAATGCAGTAGGAAGTGATATGTCTGAAGATAGCTCCAGCGCGCTGAGCGCAGATGAACTCGCCGACAAGCGGATTATCCGCCAACTGGCAATTTGTATTGGCGTAATGATGGTGATTGCGGTTGTCATCGGAACTGCGGCTAACAGTATCGCTTGAGTTGGGCAGAGATAGCTCGCCTCGCAGTGCGCGCTGATCAAAAAAGCCATACCTAGCGCCTGCGATTACATCTGAGAAAACAGGTGTTTGTAGGCCGCACTTGAGCGAATGGTTTCGGGTCTGGATCTTAAACTAAGCGTATAACGGCCTCTAAGGTCCCTTTTTGCGCGCTTTATTTCTTTTACCGCAACGATAAGGCCCCGGTGAATGCGCCAAAACTTCGCGGGATCCAGTTGTTGTTCCAGTTCTGCCAACCCCATCCACAGTACGTGTTCTTTGTGGGCAGTAAACACGCTGGTGTACTTGTGGCTCGATTGCAGATAGACCAGATCGTCGCTTGCGACTAGTTCTACTTCATCTCCCTGACCGACGCGCAACCACTGTAAGGAGTTGCTCTTTGCTTCTGCTGTGTGGCCGAGTTGTTCCAGTAAGCCGGTAGTGACTCGTGCTGGTTCGCAGCAGCTGCAGACATTGTCGTCTCTGATTCTAATCTGTTTTTAAGGCGGTTAACGGTCTCTTCCAGGCGCTCGGGCGCTACTGGCTTTAAAAGGTAGTCAACCGCTGCCTGATCAAACGCCTGCACAGCAAACTCATCGAACGCGGTAACGAACACCAGTTGGGTGTCACGACTGAGGTCGCGCGCAACATCAAGGCCAGTTAATCCTGGCATCTTTATGTCGAGAAAGACGACGTCCGGAACCTGAGTGCCTATCTTTGCGAGCGCCTCGCGACCGTTCTGCGCCGTGTCGAGTATGCGTAACTCTGGCCAACATTCGCTGAGCATCCGTTGTAGATGCCCAAGAACCGCAGCCTCGTCGTCTACCAGTATAGCGGTTGGTTCTGTGGTAGTTTCGCTCATGTTAGCTCGCGTCAATGATTGCAGCCGTCGCGTCTAGTGGGGTGGGGATTGCGAGTGTCGCTACAACCCCTACGGTGAGTTTTCCGTTAGTTTAAGTAGACTCTGGTCACCATAGAGCATTCAGGGTGAGATGGGTTCGAGTGCGATGAAATGGTAATAGTCCGAACGAAACGCCGTATTCTGGGTTTGGGCCCGGATGTGAAAAGTGAAAAGTGAAAAGTGAAAAGCGAAAAGTGAAAAGCGAGATGTGAGAAAGGGCGTGTTGGGTTGGGAAAGTGGTATCGAGTCAATTGGATTTGAAGTCGGCGTTTGCTCGCTAACTATTGCGCGTTATCTACTGCAACGCTTGATACCCCTCGAACCACTCCGAATTCATCTCTAAAGCGAAAGAACACACGACTGTTCGCCGGATCGAGTGCTATTGGTTCGGATGCAGTCGCAAACAGCGCAAAAGTTGGCGACTCACCTGCGGCAATATCTACAATTACGGGTTCGGCGCCTGGGACCACCGGGTTCACGCATACCGACGTCACAGGGTCTGTTTGGCACAGACTCATGTTCAAGGGCAACGAAGCACCCCCGGTGTCTGCGCTGAAGCTAATCGTTGCCGCAGCACCCACGTTAATCGTAGCAGCGGTAACGAACCCGCTACCATTGTTCATTTCCATCACACCGTCGTTGGTCGTTGTCGCAACCAGTACGATCAGATCTGCAACCGGTGTGACAGAAGCCGATAGCAACAGGGTATTCACGCCCACAACGGTTGCCGCACTGCTCTCGCCTGCGCACTGAAACTCCAGAGCCACCTCCGTCGCCGCCAACTCTTCGGTGGGCGTTATGCCAATCACAAAAGACTGAGCAGCACCGGGTGCGATATCTACAGCCTCGTTGGCTTCACCAAGCACCTCGTTGGTAGCGGGATCAGTAGTCTGGTAGAAAAAGTCAGCAGCAATTGATTGTGGCAACTGCAAAGAGCAACCCTGAGCGTTTGCTGACCCCGCGTTGATGAGAGTCGCAAAGGCCGTGGCAGTTGCTCCCACTTCGACAGACCGACTGCCGGGAAGCACGGCCGAGAACAGCTCAACAGTGCCGTCAACCATGATCGAGACGGTAGCAGGCGCACTACTACTCTCGCTGTCACTGACCGTAAACGTAAAGCTGTCTGACCCCGTAAAGCCTGGATCAGGCGTATAAACCAGATTGGGAGAAGTACCGGTCAAACTGCCGTTGGCAGGCACCTCGACAAAATCGAAGGTGAGCGTGTCGCCATCAGCGTCACTACCGCTCAGCGTGAACGACACCGCGGTTTGCTGTGGTGTTGATATGAACAACTCGCTCGCAACAGGTACCCGGTTAACCGGCGGGGCAACTGCAGCGGCAGTTACCTCTATCGAAACACTGGCAACAGCGCTGGTGGTAGTGGCGTCACTCACGGTGAAGGTGAAGGCATCCATCCCCACAAAGCCTTCAAGGGGCGTGTAAATCAAGTTAGGCGCAGCTCCTGATAGAGTGCCGTTAGCGGGCGAGCCAACAATAGAGAAATTCAGCGCGTCGCTGTCTGTATCAGACCCCGCCAGCGATATAGTCAGTGGCGTGTTAATCAAGGTAGCCAGCGACTGCGGTACAGCAACGGGCGCGTCGTTGGTCGATAGCACGTTAACGTTAATTGTCGCCGGTGCACTGGTCAGCTCGCCATCTGAGACAACAAAAGTGAACGAATCCTGGCCACTAAAGTTGGCTCTCGGCACGTAATTCAGGTTAGGTGCTACGCCAGACAAGGTGCCGTTGGTCGGTTCACTGGTGATGCTGAATGTCAGCTCATCGCCTTCAACATCGCTAGCCGCCAAGGTGATCGCAACGGGTGTCTCTTCAGACGTGGTGAAGTCGGTAACGCTCTCACTGTCTATAGTAGGTGCATCATTCACGCCGGTTACGGTAACAGTAACGCTGGCCAATACATTGGATCCGTTGCCATCACTTACGCTGTATGTGAACGGATCGACACCAAAGAAATTGGGATCGGGTGTATAGACAAGGTTTGGTGCGTCACCGGTTAAGTCGCCATTCCCGGGCGAGGAAACAATCTCGAACGTCAACGCATCGCCATCAGGGTCAGATCCACTCAGCGTCAGCGCAATCGGCGTGTCCTCAAGCGTCGTCGCAGTGACATCATCTGCTGTGGGCGAGCTATTAATCGACGCAACAAATACATCGTTGAATGCAGGCGTGCCGTCGTTCGCCAGATTCGAGGCGGATGAAGTAAACGCGACCACCCCACCTTCTGCGCTGACTGATGAGGTGGTGCTTGCGCGGTCTGCACCCGCTGTCACCAACTCGATACGATCGGTGTCCCGATCGAAAACAAAGATGTCGATTTGAAAATTGCTGTCATTCTCAACCAGATTGGATGCCTCAGAAGAGAAGGTGACGTAACGACCATCCGCACTGATCGACGGGTTGAGGCTGTTCCCATTCGCGTTTGGTGGCACTACCTCAATAGTGTCAGTGCTACGATCGTAAACGAATATGCTGATATTACTTGCATTCTCGACCAGGTTTGATGCTGAAGAAGCAAAGGCTACAAACTGGCCATCTGCGCTGATGACCGGCGTTTGGCTTTGACCATTGGCAGCCGTGGTGAGCAGTTGCGTGGAGCGCGTAAGCCGGTCGTATACAAAAATGTCCGAAACATTGCTCGTAGGATCATTAGCTACCAGGTTGTCGGCCTCCGAGGCAAACGCGACGAACCTGCCGTCGGCACTGACCGACGGCGTAATACTCCGGCGGTTTCCACCGGCTGTGAGAAGCTCGAGAGTGTCTGATTGCCTGTCATAGAGAAAGATATCAGAGGTAATGCCATTCGGATCGTCTGGCACCAGGTTGCTCGCGCGTGATTCAAACGCCACAAACTGGCCGTCTGCGCTGATTGATGCATTTTGACTAGCCAAATCGCCACCGGGTGAGAGTATTTCAAAACTCTCCGAGTCCCGATCGAAGACAAAAATGTCGGAAATCATCTGAGAACTAAAGGAATCTTCGGCAGCCAGGTCACTGGCAGTTGACTCAAAGGCAACCAGTCTTCCGTCTGCGCTAATAGAGGGGTTGCGGCTTGCGCCATTTGCCTCAATAGTGAGAAGTTCATTACGTCCAACTTCTCGGTCATGCACGAAGATATTAGCGATCCCCTGAGTTGCGTTTTCCTCCGTCAGATTGCTGGCATAAGAGTGAAACGCTACAAAGCGTCCATCTGGCGTAATTGCCGGCGCTTCACTTGCGCCGTTGCCGCCCGCGATTTCAAAGTTTGGGCCGAGTGAGGGAATCCGTTCTATCGCATTCTTGCTTCCATCAAAAACATATACGTCCTGAACGTTATTGATGTCATCGTCTACGAGTGCGAGTGTTGATCCAAACGCCGCGATACTGCCATCTTCACTGATGGAGAAACCGCCGGACTCTAACAATGAATCGAGGTTTAGTCGTTCGGTCGTTCGCGTGCTCAGGGAGTAGATAAAGTAATCCCCTTGATTGTTAGTGTCGTCGGCAACCAGGTTGGTGGCATTCGAGAAAAACACCAGAGCCTGCCCATCCGCGCTGATCCGCGCTCTGAGGCTAGACCCATCGGCGTCCGCTGATATCAACTCAATTGAATCGTTCCAGCGGTCGACCAGGAAAACGTCTGACGTGTCTCCGTTGGTATCCCCCGCGACCAAATTGGTCGCTACTGATGTAAACGCGACAAAACGACCGTCGGCGCTGATTGAAGGACTAAAAGAGCTGCCGTCTGCGTCGCTCGTCAGAAATTCTATTTCCCCGGTGTCGCGGTCATAGGTTCCAACCTCTGTCTGACTGGCGAATTCTCCGGCCTCAAACGCCACAATCCGGCCATCCCCGCTGATCTCGGGGCTCCTGCTGTCTAACCCTGTATTAATTAACTCAAAGGTGTCAGTTAACCTATCGTAGACAAAGATGACTCTGTCAACAGGCCCGAACGGGCTATCGAGGCCAATGATATCCTCATCCGCCAGGTTTCTTGCGGTGGAAGAAAAAGTCAGAAATCTGCCATCTGAGCTTATGGAAGGAGCGCTGTTGCGCCCGTTTCCGCCTTCAGTAACATGCTCGATGGCACCTGTTACCAGGTCGCGCACAAATACGTCGTCAAAAATAGCGTCATCGCCAGGCACCAGGTTTTCTGCGGCGGACAGGAAGGCGACAAACCTCCCATCCCCGCTGATGGAGGGACTACGGCTGAAGTCATTTGCTCCCGGTGTCAATACCCGTGTGGTGTCGGTAAACCGGTCGTAGACAAAAATGTCCAATACTTCGCCATTGGTGTCTTCTGGTGACAGGTTGGTTGCCTCAGAGGCGAAGGCAACAAGCCGACCGTCCGCACTAATAGAGGGAGTAAAGGATGCATCGTTGGGACCACTTGCCAACGCTGGCTCACCTTCAATGCGGCTGAGAAATTCAATCGGTGAATTCGCCGGCCCCCTATCAGGTTCAGGCACAGATACCGAGGAAATACTGACACTCGTGATATCCAGAGAATTACTTTGAAGGCCACGGGGCAATCCAGTAAGCGTACCGATATTGACGTTTGTGTCTGGGTTTCGAGTAAGTTGACTGGAATCGAAACTCAACAAGATGTTGTCGAGTTCTATCAAATTCTGGTCTAGTGGTAAATCTGTAGAAAAAAGATCAGCGGTACCCGGGAGCCCCAAACTAAATTCGGTTATTGCATTTGCGCTTGAGGTTCGAAAATTTCGGGCAAAGATAGAAAGACTATCACCATCGGGGCCATTCACGAGCGTTAGCCTTGCAGATCCACTCTCGCTGATGGCAAAACTGTCGCTAGTGAAGGTGACGTTGCCGCCAAACCCTACATCGGCTTCTGGAATCAACTCCCCACCTGAGGCTATCTGTCCCTCTTCGAACAACGCTCTGGTTGGTGATGGATCACTATCTGCAAGGTCTGTTAGTTCGACGGTAATCCTGCCATCAACGACAGTGCCGCGAGGACCAAATTGGCCACCCGCGTTTACCACCTCGGCGGTAAAGTCAATGGCGATAATGCCGGCGTAAGACGGCGAAGTAACACAAAGTGAAAAGAGAACCGCTGACAGAATCTGGCAGTATCTAGATGATCGAGAGCGTTCCATGTCTTGATTCGAACCTGTCTTGCTTCGTAGCTTGCGGGTAGATTGGTCGGACTTTTCCAGTCTCGTGAGACCCCCACTGTAAAATAGCTCAATTACACAATTGTATTGTTTTTGTAT
>CAZSYU010000125.1:8720-10035 GCA_964611345.1 uncultured Pseudomonadales bacterium | reverse complement strand
GGTGTTTTACTGTGGTTTTTCGCTTAGCGACCCTCGGGCTTTGTTGCTAGCCTAGCAGGTCTTTGATAGGCACGCTGGTATCGGCCAGTTTTGCCTTGTCAATAGTTTTGCCGACGAGCTGTTTGGCAGCCATAAATTCTCTTGGGCTGTTCACCGCATCAACCGCAACGATGGCACCGTCTTTTAAATAGAACACGGCAAACTCATTGTTTGCCATGTCACCCCGCTGAACTACTTCATCTCCATCAGCAGAAAAGCCCAGCATTTGCAGCTTAAGGTCGTACTGATCTGACCAGAACCAGGGCATGCTGGCGTAAGTTTTGTCTTTGCCGACTATGTTCGCCGCCGTAACGCGCGATTGCTCCATGGCGTTTGGCACGCTTTCTAGCCGCAGTCTGCGATCGAGAAGCGGGTTGGGGTGGTTACTGCAGTCACCGATCGCGTACACGTTAGGTGCGCTAGTCAGGCAGCGCTCGTCGACCACAATGCCGTTGTCGCAGATAATGCCTGCCGCCTCGGCCAGTTCAATGTTTGGGATAACACCAATGCCTACGATCACCAGATCCGCAGGAATTTTTTCGTCGCCACAAACTACGGCTGTAACTTTATCGTTGCCCTCAATCGCAGTAGCGCCGGTATTAACGCGTATGTCTATGCCGCGTTTTGTGTGTAGCTGGTGATAAAACGCGCTCATCTGCTCGGTGGTTACGCGTTGCAGAATCCGGCCCTCCATTTCCAGTACGCTTACCTGCGCGCCAGCTTCGATGGCGACTGCGGCCACCTCCAGGCCAATGTAGCCGCCGCCAATAATCACGAGCTGCGTGTCACTTGTGAGTTCCGCGCGAATACCATCGACGTCGGCGATGGTGCGCAGGTAATGCACCCCGGCAAGGTCGGCGCCTGGCACCGGTAACTGGCGGGGGCGAGTGCCGGTGGCAATAATCAGCTGTTCCCATGGCGTGGTTGCGCCGCTGTCTGTGGTTACACTCTGCGCCTTGGTGTCTATCGCGCCGACGCGCACACCCTTTTGCAGAGTGATGTCTTTCGACTCATAAAAATTCTCCGGGCGCAGGTACACCTTCTCAATGCCTTGCTCACCGGCAAGATAAGCCTTGGACAGGGGGGGGCGCTGGTAGGGTGGGTGTGGTTCTTCGCCAATTAGGGTGATGGCGCCCTCGTAACCTTCCTGCCTTAGGCTCGCGGCAGCCTGACCTGCGGCGTGGCCGCCCCCGATAATGACAACTCCAGACATCTGGTTTCCTGATCCGTATACAACTGGGAGCAATTTACCATTTCTAAGCTTCGGCTTCGCCTC
>CAZSYU010000125.1:0-8620 GCA_964611345.1 uncultured Pseudomonadales bacterium | reverse complement strand
AGGGTATCAGCTCGGACTTGGTACCCAGCCTGCTAATATGGCGCTTGTACGTACGGGGAGTAACGGCTTATGGCGAATTCAGCAGCGACGTTAGGGCGCTCGGGCGACTTTAAGTCGCTCACTGAAATGGTACAGCTTGCCCAGGCCAACCTGGACCGCGAAAGCTGGGACTACCTGATGGGAGCGGCAGACTCGGAAACCACGCTCAAGCGGAATCGACTGAGTATCGATTCTCTGCAGTTTCGGCCGCGGGTGCTGCACGACGTGCATGATGTTCAGGTGGCCACCAGCTTGCTCGGGCAAGACCTGCGTATGCCGGTTTTTTTGCCTCCCATTGGCAGTGTGCAACTCTTTGAGGAGGGTGGTGGGGCCTCAGTTGCGCGTGGTGCGGCCGAGTTTGGAACCCTGCAAATTCTCAGTTCCGTCTGCACCCCTGACTACGAGGCCGTTGCCAATGCGAGCGCAGCGCCCAAGGTTTACCAGCTCTACCTGATGGGCGATCAGGGCTGGATGGATGACATCATCGCCCATACGCTCGAACTGGGTTATGTAGGGTTTTGCCTGACCGCCGATACGCAGGTGTATTCCCGCCGTGAACGCGACATTCTGAAGCGCTGGCGACCACCGTCCGGCAGCTCAGCGTTGCAAAGTGACTTTGATCATCAGGCGCGTATGAACTGGGAGACTGTGGCGCACATCAAGGAGAAGTTTGCTATTCCGCTCTGGGTAAAAGGCGTGAACACGGCTGACGATGCGTCACGCGCAGTCGATGCTGGTGTGGATGTGATCTATGTGTCTAACCACGGCGGACGCCAACTGGATCACGGGCGCGGCTGTATTGATTCATTGCCCGAGGTGGCAGCGGCAGTGGATGAGCGCGCGCCGGTAGTGGTTGATGGCGGGTTTTTACGGGGCGCTGATGTGGTGAAAGCACTGTGCCGGGGTGCCAGCGCGGTTGGTATGGGGCGCCTGGAAGGACTGGCCATGGCAGCCGGTGGCGCTGCCGGTATCGTGCGCGCCCTGGAGTTGGTGGAGCACGAACTGGTGACCACCATGGCGCTCATGGGCGCCGCGTCGCTCGATGAGTTGAATCCCGGGTTTCTGGAGGCCGCGCAAGCCGTTGTGCCGCCGCATGCGCTCAGTGCGTTTCCCTTGCTTGCCGAAGACTATTAGTTCGGCGCCACAGATCAATTGCGCGGTAGCGGCCTAATTGTCGCCCTTGGGACCTGTGTCTTTAGGCATCATCAGCGGGAACTGGGTGACGTTCTCGCCTTTGCTGTCGGTGATCTTGGCCACGCCCTCACGCTCGACTTCATCGATGCGCACCACACTGTGGGCGGGGATGAAGCTGCGCTGTACCCCCTCGAATTCGGTCCGTAGCTTGTCTTCAGCCGGGTCAATCACCACCTGGGCAGGCTTGCCAAAGACGTAATCTTCGACCTCGATAAAGCCATACAGCTCGCTCTGGTAGATGCTTTTGGCGTAGACCTCATAGATCTGGCCCTGATTGTGGAACATGACCTTGTACAGGCTGCTCTCTTCGCTCATTGCTGCTGCCGGCTAGAGTAGTTGGGGAGAGCGAGTTATATAGAGGTGACCGCAGGCATTCAAGCGCTATAATCCTCCGCCTGCAAATCCACGCACAGCCTCACCAATGCCCAATCCAGTAGACCATTCGTTGTCCAGCCCGGCAGACAGTTCGGCCCAGAAAAAGGTTTTCATAAAGACCCACGGCTGCCAGATGAACGAGTACGACTCGGACCGGATGATCGACCTGCTTAAGGACACCCAGGGCTACACGCTGACCCAGGACGCCCAGGAGGCGGATCTGCTGCTGCTGAACACTTGTTCGATCCGTGAAAAGGCGCAGGAGAAAGTGTTTCATCAGCTCGGCCGCTGGCGCGCTTTGAAAGAAGCCCGACCCGATGTGCTCATTGGTGTGGGGGGCTGTGTGGCGAGCCAGGAAGGCAGTGCCATTCGCGATCGCGCGCCCTATGTCGATCTGGTGTTTGGGCCACAAACCTTACACCGCTTACCGGCTATGCTTGCGCAGGCGAGTGCCACTGACAGCAATCGGCGTAGCGCGGTTGTGGATGTGAGCTTCCCCGAGATCGAAAAATTTGATCGGCTGCCTGAGCCAAGTGTTGATGGTCCGAGTGCGTTTGTGTCGATCATGGAAGGGTGCAGCAAGTACTGCAGTTTTTGTGTCGTGCCTTATACGCGGGGTGAAGAAGTGAGCCGCCCCGTGGCTGATGTGATGCGCGAAGTGGTGTCTCTTGCCAACAAAGGCGTGCGAGAGATTCATTTTCTTGGCCAAAATGTGAACGCCTATCGTGGCGCAATAGATGGCGATTGGGCAGACCTGGCCGAGCTTATACGCTACACCGCTGACATTGATGGCGTAGAACGTATTCGTTTTACCACGTCGCACCCGGTCGAGTTTTCTGATTCGCTGATTCAGGCCTTTGCGGAGGTGCCGGAGCTCGTCAGCCATGTGCACTTACCGGTGCAGGCCGGTTCAGATCGCATACTGACCGCGATGAAGCGTGGGCATACGGTGCTTGAATACAAGTCGCGCATTCGTGCATTGCGCAAGGCGCGTCCCGGTATCAGTCTGTCATCCGATTTTATTATTGGGTTTCCCGGGGAGACCATGGATGACTTTAACGCCACGATGAAGTTGATTGAGGACATTGGCTTCGATACCTCCTTTAGCTTCATCTACAGCGCTCGCCCTGGTACCCCGGCGGCAGAGCTTGAGGATGGTGTTACCGAGCACGAGAAAAAGCATCGGCTGGCCATTTTGCAGGACCGCATTCGGGCGATGGCAGAGGCAATCTCTGCGGATATGGTGGGTACAGAGCAACGCATACTGGTGAGTGGCCTATCGCGCCGGGATCCTGGCCAACTGCAGGGGCGTACCGAAAACAACCGGGTCGTAAATTTTGCCAGCAGCGACCTGTCACATGTAGGACGCTTTGTTACCGTGCGTATTGAGGAGGCGCTGCCGAATTCTCTGCGTGGTGTGTTTGTTGCCCCAGAGTTATAAATAATGGGGACATTGACAGTATGGGTGGTCCAGATATGCTACGAGTCCCGTAGCGGTAAAAGCGCGTCTTGAGCGACCAACCTGCCCAGGGCTCAATAGCTGGCCCGACCCAACACATTACGTTAGAACCCAGCGATTCTCGGCGACTCGCCGCGCTCGCAGGCCCGTTCGACGAGAACATCAAACAGCTCGAGAAACGCCTCGATGTTGAGATCCGCAACCGCGGCAACGTATTCAGCGTGACCGGGGCGGAAACACGGGTTCGAGCCGCAAGCGCACTGCTGTCACAGCTTTATGTTGAAACCGCTTCCCGCGAAGACATCGACGGGGAAACGGTGCATTTGTATTTACAGGAATCCGGCGTAGACGCCCTCGTGCAGGCCTCCCAGCCCGCTTCACAGAACGGATCTGTCGCCACAGCTGGCGCCAGTTTTGCAGATTCTGCAAATGCCACTTCTGCTCAAGGGGCTGCTCAAGGCACCCCGACCGGGGCTGCTGTGGGCGCTGGGTCTGCTGGCGCCAAGCAGACCCAAGTCGACGCAGTAAGCAGTGACATTATTCAAACCCGGCGGAAGACGATTAAGGCGCGTGGCGGCAACCAGCAGGGCTACGTGCAGCGCGTGCGTGATCACGACATCAGTTTTGGTATTGGCCCCGCCGGTACGGGTAAAACATATCTGGCCGTTGCCTGTGCGGTTGAGGCGCTCGAAGCCCAGGACGTGGCGCGCATCTTGTTGGTGCGACCGGCGGTTGAGGCCGGCGAAAAACTCGGCTTTTTGCCCGGTGATCTGGCGCAAAAAATCGACCCGTACCTGCGGCCCCTGTACGACGCCCTCTACGAAATGCTTGGCGTGGAACGCGTCAATAAATACATTGAGCGCAACATCATTGAAGTGGCGCCGCTTGCCTACATGCGCGGTCGTACTTTGAATAACGCTTTCATCATTCTTGATGAAAGTCAGAATACAACCGTTGCCCAGATGAAAATGTTTCTGACGCGTATTGGCTTTGGCTCGACAGCAGTTATCACGGGTGACATCACGCAGATTGACCTACCTCGCGGGCAGGGCTCCGGTCTGGTGAATGGCGTTAATGTATTGAAAGGCATCAAGGGTGTGAGTTTCACGCACTTTCAGTCGAAAGATGTGGTGCGCCATCCGTTAGTCCAAAAAATTGTTGACGCCTATGCCAAAGAGGATGCTAAAAATCCGCCGCGAGGTCGCGATGCCGGCTAGTTGTGCAGACACTTCTGCAGATACAAGCGCAGATACGAACAGCGGCAATCGGTCTGGTACTGCGCTCACTCTTTCAGTTGATGTGCAGTTTTCTGCGGCGCTTGGCCCGGATTTAGCGGGCTTTCCGGCAGCGGATGAGATTGAGCACTGGGCCCGGCATGCCTTTGTGCACGCTAGCGTGCAGGGCTGGGACCTGGCGTGGCGGACGCGGACGCGCCAAAATGCGCCAGGCGAATCGATTACAAATATAGACAGTTCGCAGCTGTGCGTGCGGTTGGTAGATGCTACGGAAGGTGCAGCGCTGAACGCGACCTGGCGCAACAAGCAAGCCCCGACCAATGTACTGAGTTTCGACGCGGATATTTTGCTCGGTCAGCATGCGCCGCTGGGTGATCTGGTGCTTTGTGTACCGGTTATTGAGCGTGAGGCGATGCAGCAAGGCAAATCGGTTGCGCACCATTGCGCACATATGTTGGTGCATGGTGTCTTGCACCTGCTCGGGTTTGATCATCTAATTGAGTCAGAAGCACAGGCTATGGAAGCCATGGAGGCGGCAGTGTTAGGCGAGCTTGGCATTGGTAATCCTTATGAGTGAGACGGGCGCAGACGCAGACGACAAAGGCTGGTTGGAGCGGCTGACGGATCGATTCAGCACGGAGCCCGCTGACCAGAAAGAACTCGAGCAGGTGTTACGCGATGCCAGCGAGCGCCAAATAATCGACCCGGAAACACTGAATATTATTTTCGGCGCGCTAAATCAAACCCAGGAGCGTGCGCGCGACATCATGATTCCCTGGCCGCAGCTGGTGTGCGTTAACGTAAATGCCAAGCTTGCGGATATTCTGCCAGCGATAATCGAGTCGAAGCATTCACGATTTCCGGTGGTGGGTGACGAACTGGATGATGTGAAAGGCATTTTGCACGCCAAAGATCTGCTGCCATTGATTCTTGCCGATTCCGCGAAAACGTCCGCCATCGATCTCAATTCGATCACTCGCAGCGTTAACGTGGTGCCAGAAAGTCAGCCATTGAATTTGTTGCTGCGGGAGTTTCGTAGTACACGCAAGCACATGGCGCTGGTGGTTGACGAATACGGCCATATCTCAGGTGCTGTGACCATTGAGGATGTGCTGGAACAGATTGTTGGCGAAATAGAAGACGAGTACGACGAAGAAGAAGACGATCACATCAAGCAGCTTGATGCGTTCAACTTTACGATCAAGGCCACCACAACCATTGACGATTTCAATGAGTTTTTTGAGTGTGAGCTGGTCGAAGACGACTTCGATACCATTGGCGGGGTTGTGCTCAAGCAATTTGGCCATTTGCCAGAGCGCAACGAGGTTACCCAGGTGGATAACTTTGAGTTCAAGGTGCTGAGTTCCGATTCCCGGCGTATCACGCTGTTACATTTGAAACGCCTCGACGTGACTTAACCCTTGCATCGCTTTGGGCTAATTGCTGCCGGGGCACTTTTACCCCTGTCGTTTGCGCCGTTTGATGTTTGGCCGGCAGCCTTTGTTGCCGTTGGGCTCGCGTTCTGGCTTATGCAAGAAGTGCGCGACTGGCGCACTGGCTTTTTCTACGGTTGGTTGATTGGTGTTGGCAAATACGCCGTCGGTGCATCCTGGATTTACGTCAGCATCCACGAGCAGGGCGGTGCTTCTGAATCCCTGGCCTCGGTGTTAGTGGGCATTTTTGTCGCTGGCATGGCGCTCTTCAGCGCGCTGTTTGGCGTGCTTTACAGCCTGCTTGCACCGCGCAATTGTGCGCCCGTTTTAAACGTGTTGGTGTTCGCGTCGACCTGGTGTGTTGCCGAATGGACGCTCACCTGGCTGTTAACCGGCTTCCCCTGGTTGTTTGTCGGCTACGGGCTTATGCCTACCTGGCTGGCCGGATTCGCGCCGGTTATTGGAGTGTTTGGTCTTGGGTTTATGACCTGTCTGCTGGCGGCTCTGGCGGTGGCCGCCGGGCGCGGTGCGAACGCGTTGCGGCTGGTTACGGTGGTACTCGCCCTTGCCTTGTTTGCTGGGGGTTATGGTCTGGGCAAGGTGGATTGGGTTGTCCCTGGAGAGCCGCGTGAGGTCGCCCTGGTGCAAGGCAACATTGAACAGATCACCAAATGGAACCCGGCTAACCGGCTGCCGATACTTCAAACCTACGAAAGGCTGACGGAACCCCACTGGGGTGTAGACCTGATTATTTGGCCCGAGGCGGCCCTCACCCTGTTCGCCCAACAGGCCGCGCCTTGGCTCGCTCGCTGGCAGGAGCGGGGAGTGGCCACGGGGACTGCTCTGGTGCTGGGCTTGCCCGATGTCGCACGAGCAGATAATGCCTTCCAGAATACGGCCCACGCCGTTGGGGCCGGGTCTGGGCGTTACGTGAAGCGCCGGTTGGTGCCGTTTGGCGAGTATGTACCGCTCGAGTCGTTGCTGCGTGGCTTGATCGGCTTTTTTGACTTGCCGATGTCGCGCTCAAGTCCGGGTGCCAGCCAGCAATTGCCGCTCATGGCGGCTGATACGCGCCTCGGGCTCGCTATCTGCTATGAGATCGCCTACCCAGAGCTGGTACGGACCAGTGCAGCCAGCAGTGATGTGTTGGTCACCATTAGCAACGATGCCTGGTTTGGCGCATCGATTGGCCCGCACCAGCACTTGCAGTTGGCGCGTATGCGGGCGCTGGAGAACGGTCGCTACGTGTTGCGGGCAACCAACAACGGCATGACGGCCATTGTTAACGAGCGCGGTGTGGTGACAACTGCGCTGCCGCAGTTTGAGCCGGGTGTGCTCAAGGGCAGCTATAAGCCCACAACCGGTCTCACGCCGTTCACCAGAATGGGCGATTTACCCATGCTTGCGCTGTTTGCGGGCATTCTGGTGGTAGGGCTGATTCGACGCCGGTGGTATATTGATGCTCCTGTGAAGTAACGCTG
Source organism: uncultured Pseudomonadales bacterium (assembly GCA_964611345.1). Classification (GTDB taxonomy): domain Bacteria; phylum Pseudomonadota; class Gammaproteobacteria; order Pseudomonadales; family Azotimanducaceae; genus JALZVT01. Next base: position 1,404 of record CAZSYU010000125.1, on the reverse strand, counting down.
CAGCCAGGGCTGCTGAGCCTTTTGATATGACCGCCGAATATGATCCCCAGCAGGTAGAAGCTGACGTTCAGACCTATTGGAATGCGCAGCAGTCTTTTAGTGCGCCCGACACTCAGGATGCTGAGCGCTTTTACTGCCTGGCCATGTTTCCATACCCCAGTGGTCGGCTGCACATGGGGCATGTTCGCACCTATACGCTTGGTGACGTCATTAGCCGTTATCAACGGCTTAAGGGTAAGAACGTGCTGCACCCTATGGGTTGGGACGCGTTCGGTTTGCCGGCGGAAAATGCGGCGATCAAGAACAACATTCCGCCTGCCAAGTGGACCTACAGCAATATCGACTACATGCGTGGTCAAATGCAGCGGCTGGGCTTTGGCTTTGACTGGTCGCGCGAGTTTGCCACCTGCGACCCGGACTACTACCGCTGGGAGCAGTGGTTTTTTGTGAAGCTCTACGAGAAGGATCTGGTCGAGCGGCGCAGCGCTATCGTTAACTGGGATCCGGTTGATCAGACCGTGCTTGCTAACGAGCAGGTGGTCGACGGCAAAGGTTGGCGTAGCGGGGTGCCGGTTGAGCGCCGCGAAATGCAGCAGTGGTTTTTGAAGATCACGGATTACGCTGACGAGCTGGTTGACTCACTCGACAAGATGGACGGCTGGCCAGACAGCGTAAAGAACATGCAACGCAATTGGATCGGCCGTTCAGAAGGGGTGGAGATTGACTTTGCCGTGGCGGATGCCGACGGTAACCCCACCGCTGAAACGGTTATGGTGTACACGACCCGGCCGGATACCTTGTTGGGTGCGACTTACGTGGCAGTTGCGGCGCAGCATCCTTTAACGACTCGCGCCGCCGAGGGTAATTCAGCACTTGCCGACTTTGTGGCGAAGTGTGCCCAGGTAAAGACGGCTGAAGCAGACCTTGCTACCGTCGAAAAAGAGGGCATGGCGCTTGGCATCTCTGTGGTTCACCCACTCACAGGCAAAACCTTGCCGGTGTGGGCTGCGAATTTTGTCTTGATCGACTATGGCTCTGGCGCCGTGATGAGCGTACCTGGTCACGATGAACGGGATTGGGAATTTGCGCAGAAGTATGACCTTGCGATAGAGCAAGTGATAGAGCCCGTTGACGAAGCGCAGTGTGACCTGACAGCGGGTGCGTTTACCGCTCATGGCCGGACGATTAACTCCGGAGAGTTTGATGGTCTGGAGTTTGCAGACGCGTTTGCGGCAATTGCGGACGCACTGGAATCCAAAGGTGTCGGTCGGCGCCGCACCAACTATCGGCTGCGCGATTGGGGCGTTTCCCGACAGCGTTATTGGGGCTGCCCAATTCCGATGATTCACTGTGCCGACTGTGGCGTGGTGCCCGTGCCGGAAAACCAGTTGCCCGTTGTACTGC
>CAZSYU010000124.1:0-10281 GCA_964611345.1 uncultured Pseudomonadales bacterium | reverse complement strand
CACTTTAGGGCCCCTGACAATGAATCTGAACAAACTGCGCGACGCAGAATCCATCTTCCTGCACCGCTACCCGGAAGGCTTTGCCGATGAAGAACTGCAACAAGTGCTCAAAAAGAAGCACAACGTGGGAAAGCTCAGCGAGTTTGCGCGCACGGTGCTGGCCAAGAAGCGCTTCGCAAATCAAGGAGCCGTGCTCGACGACATCGTCAAGATAGTCTCTCGATCGTCCATGATCTCCATGTTCGAAAAACCCAAGTTCCGCGATTATCTAAACGGCATGAATCGAGCGGACCGTGAGTTTCTGGCCGATGCCTACCAACGCCTGCTGCACGGCAGCAAACGCCGCGGCTTTGAGGACATTGTGGACGTGCTGAGTGATGCAAAACTCGCGAAGTGGAGTTTGCTTACCGTGTGCCTGTACTACTACCGGCCCGACAAAGAAGTGTTTGTAAAACCCACAACCACCAAAAATGCGATTCGGCAGTTCGAGCTGGAAGACCTGATCTATAATCCTCGACCGTCCTGGGAGTTCTACACCAGTTACAAAAAGGCTATCAATGAGATGAAAACCCTGGTGAATCCATCGCTGTCGCCAAACAACGCCGCGTTCACCGGTTTTTTAATGATGAGTACAGGCGTAGATCAGTAGCGGTTAATGAGAGATAAAATCTTAACCCGCCTCGCGCATTCCAAGTCCGGAACCGAGAAACTCCTCATACCCGCCATCAAACACCACAACATCGTCGGTGCGAATATCAATCACCTTGTTCGCCAGCGAAGAGACAAACTCACGGTCGTGACTGACAAATATCAGTGTGCCTTCGTAGTTATCAAGCGCAAGGTTCAACGCCTCAATCGACTCCATATCCAGGTGGTTGGTTGGTTCGTCCATTAACAGCACATTCGCCTCGCTCATCATGAGCTTGCCAAACAGCAATCGGTTCTTCTCGCCACCTGAACACACCTTCACCTTTTTGTTGAAGTCGTCGGAGGAGAACAGCATCTGGCCAAGAGTCGCTCGCACAATCTGTTCGTTGTGGCGTGGCTCGCGCCACTGACTCATCCATTCAAACAAGGTCAGGTCGTTATCGAACTCGGCGGTGCTGTCCTGTGGGCAATAACCCAAAACGGCGTTCTCAGACCATTTAACAACCCCTTTCGAGGGCGCAACTTCGCCAACCAGATTACGCAGCAGAGTCGTCTTGCCGGCACCGTTTTCGCCAATCACTGCAACTCTCGAACCTGCCTCAAGCAGCATATCGAGGTTTTCAAACAAGGGGCCTTCATCAAACTCATGCCCAACTCCTTCGAGCGTCAGCGCTTGTCGATGGAGTTTCTTGCCACCGCCAAACCGAACATAGGGGCTAACGCGGCTTGAGCGTTTGATGTCAGCGAGTTCAATCTTCTCGATCTGCCTCGCCCGCGAGGTGGCCTGTTTTGCCTTCGAGGCATTCGCAGAAAAGCGAGAGACAAACTGTTGCAGCTCGGCAATCTGGGTTTTCTTCTTGGCGTTTTCGTTTTGCAACAGCTCACGGGCTGCGGTTGAGGCAATCATGAAGTCGTCGTAATTGCCGGGGTACAGGCGCAACTCACCGTAATCGATGTCAGCCATGTGGGTGCACACTTCATTAAGAAAGTGTCGGTCGTGCGAAATCAGCACCATGGTGCTTTTTTGTTCTTTCAACACCCCTTCCAGCCAGCGAATGGCGTTGATGTCGAGGTTGTTTGTAGGCTCGTCGAGCAACAGTATGTCGGGCTCGGAAAACAGCGCCTGCGCCAGCAATACTCGTAACTTCCAGCCCGGGGCAACTTCGCTCATCAAGCCAAAATGCAGCGCCTCTTCAATGCCTGCCCCACTGAGGAAATCCCCGGCTCGGCTTTCTGCAGAGTAGCCATCGAGTTCCGCAAACTTCACTTCGAGGTCAGCGACCTGCATACCCTCTTCTTCGGTCATCTCGGGCAGGGCATAGAGGCGCTCGCGCTCTTGCTTCACTTCCCAAAGTTCGGTGTGCCCCATAATCACCGTATCGATGACGGTGTATTCCTCAAACGCAAACTGATCCTGGTTCAGCTTGCCAACCCGTTCGTTGGGTGTGATGGAGACATTGCCAGCGGTGGGCTCAAGCACCCCGCTCAGTATGTTCATGAAGGTTGATTTGCCACAGCCGTTGGCACCAATCAGACCATAGCGATTGCCGTCGCCAAATTTTACGGAAATGTTCTCAAACAGCGGCTTGGCGCCAAACTGCATAGTCACGTTTGCTGCGGTGATCACGGTGGAAACCTGAAGAAAATTAGCCGCGCACTATACCACCGGAACCTGAGGGTTCCAGTGGTAACTCAAGTGGTAACCAGGGGCGGTCGCGGGTGTGCTACCTACCGCCACCCGCGATAGCGCCGGCGCCAAGCGCTGCAGGCGTTTCGCCCTCGTAGCGCAGCGTGGTGAAGCCAAAGAACATCTCGTGCTTGGTTTGCAAACCAAAGTGCACTGGCTTGGTTGGGTCGGGGTTATTCACGTTGCGGCTGGAATTGTCCATCGCCCCTCGCGCCACCAGCCTGGTCCCCGCCGGCAAGAACAGCGGCTCTTCGAGTTCGTAGTTGAACTGCCAGTTAAAGTCGTAGCGCGGGACGCTGAGCACCATCTCTGAGGTGCCATCGGGGTACTCGGCGGTGTAGTTCATGTACTTGCCGCGGTAATGCATGTGCGGATTCAGGCTGTACAACCAGGCGTCTTTTTCTATCTCTTGCACACCTTCAAGTGCATGCTCCTTGGCACCCGCAGGCACAAAGAAACGCCGCTGCCCGGCAACCCCACCAGCCATGACATAGGCGGGCGGCTTATCGTGCAGGTAGATACCTATTTCGGTTTCATCAACCGTTTCTTTGCCGTAGGTGGTGTAGTGCATTTGCAGTAGCAGGTTTGAGCCTTTGGTAATCAACCGGCCACTGTTATCCCGGAACTGCTCCGGACCACGGCCCGGCGCAAAACCACCCACGCTGTCACCACGGGCAGAGCCATTTTCACGGCCGCGCGCCGTCTTGTCTGCCGGGCTTGAGAGATAGGCGATGACATGGTGCAACGCCTTGGTGTCACCAGGTACAAATTCCATCGCGCGCACCCACACGTCCTTATCCAGATTGAGTTCTACCGGCACATAGCGATAGTCGACGATGCCGGTGGCAGGAAGACTCTGGGCGGGCACAGTGACGATCATGTCGGGCTCACCCAAGGTATACCTTGGGTCGTTAAATGTGAGCGCCGCCAATGGGTCGGCATCAGTCTCGCCGTCAAAGGGCGAACCCGCATCAATCCAGTGCACCAGAGTTTGCTGTTCGCTAGCCGTTAAGCCGGCAACCCCCGCGATGGGTTTGCCAACGTGCATATCGATCTGCCCGGGAGGCATGCGTCGAGTCAGTAACACCTCACGAATCATGGGGGAGAAGCCACGCACCATGGCGTGGGAATTCATCGACCAGGAACCAATCGCGCCTTCGTGATGACAGGACACACAGTTATCAACAAGTATTGGCACGATGTCTTTTGTGTACGACACCGCCGCGCTCGCGTGTTGCTCGCGGGAGTTAAACTTAATCAGGTCGCCGGTGGCGGCTTCTGCCTGCATGGAGGCCCCAAGGTCGGCACTCGCGAGTGCCGCACCCAGCCCGGCGATGGTTCCCCGGTAAGTTATGTCCATGTTGGCGCCATCAATTACCAACGCCTCACCTACTCGCGTGAGACCCAGGGATTCGGCGACGAGCTGCGACTCATCAACCAGCACCGGCAACGACCAACCCTTGGTCTGCTGCGCAATGGTCTGTCGGCTATCTGCCAGCCGCGCGTTCAACATAAAAAACGCAACACTATCGTCCGCATTGTCGGACGTGTGTTTGGTCTGCAGCGCCGTGAGCGATTCTTGCGCTGCTTTGAGAGCAGCATCGTTGTTGCCATGGGCTACGATCACCAGCGCCTTGTGGTCGCCGTACCAGCTCAGCAGATGAAACTTGCCCTGGGCATCGAGTAACGCAAAGTCGCCCGCCTGTTCCGCGTGCGCCACCAAGGTGCTGGTACCACCCGCCAGCGCGAGTAAAACCATGAGCGCGCCGCGACAAGTGGCAGAAGTAGCCCTGCGGAGGAAGGTTAAATTCAGCATAAGAATTGCACTGGTAATGGAGCCCGGTAGACTTTACCAACTTTCGCCGCCGCAAAACATCGGTTGAAACACGCGTTTACGCGGGCTTTACCCCGCCAATTGGCCTATTCGGGCCCAAAACTAGTGGATATTCAAGCTAAGAGATGAGCCAAACACCATGCAGGCATTGATCAATCAGCTCATCGACAAGCGCTATCTGCTTGCGTTGCTCACCATTGTGCTGGGTGCCGCCGTTACCTACGGGTTAACAAAATCGAGCATCAACGCCGGCTTTCAATCCATTCTGAGTGAGGACGACCCCTATAAAGCCGAGGTCGATCAGGCCCGCAAAGACTTCCCACCCAGCACCAGTGTGCTGTTTGCCTTTCAAACCGACACTCACGTATTCACCTTCCCAGCCCTACGGGCCATGGACGCGCTGACCCAACGCTATACCGAAGTGGAATCTGCCATCTCGGTTGGCTCACTACTCAATCGACGCCTGAATGCCGACGATGAGGAGGCACTCGACCGGCTGTATCTCATCCCGGAACTCAGCGAGCTTTCAGAGGCAAACCTTGATGAGATCAAGGCTGTGGCCATGGCCGACGAAGATCTCATCAAGAGCATCATGTCGCCCCAGGCTGACATGGCCCTTGCGAACATAAAATTCAAGGCGCCAGAAGATACCCAAGAAGCACGCTTATCCATTGCGCGCAGCGTGGTGAAACTACGCGACTCGTTGCGCGCGGAATTTCCCGACGTACAGATCTATATTCTTGGCGGGGTGTTGTTCGAACTCGACAGCTACAACGCCCAAATAAAAGACGCCAAGTTTCTGCAGCCACTGGTGTTGGGTACCTGCATTTTGCTGCTGTGGTTCTGCCTGCGTTCTCTGAGCTTTGCGCTGTGCCTGTTTGCCATCGCCTTTGCCACTATTGGCATGACGGTTGGCACCTGGGGCTGGCTCGAAATGCAGTTCAACCAAATCTCAAGCCTGGGGCCCATTGTGGTGTTGGTGATTGCCATAGCCGATGGCATTCATATCGTCTCTGTGTACGCTCAGGGTCTGCACGCGGGCTTGTCCAAGACCGACGCCATGCAGGAGAGTCTGGAGGTCAACGTACAACCGGTAACGCTTGCCACTATCACCACGGCGATGGGGTTTCTTAGTCTAAATTACTGCTCCTCACCCGGTATTTACGGCTTTGGCAACATCATCGCGATTGGGGTGGTCTGGGCTTACGTGCTGACCTTCACCCTGCTGCCTGCGCTGACACTACTGCTGCCCGTTAGCCAAAGTGCGAAGCCGCTCGGCGTCAAAGGCTTTATCGAACAAGTGAGCAAGCTAGTTGCGAAGAGAGGCAATCAACTGTTTTGGGGCAGCGTTGTATTCATCGCCGCAACCCTTGCACTATTACCGCTCAACAACGTCGATTTCAATCGCTACAGCTTTATCGACAAAGACTCAGACTTTCATCATGTGATTACCACCCTGTCAGAGAAAATTGGCAACGATCAATCGTTGGCCTACAGCATTAGCAGCGGCGAATACTACGGCATCACCGAAGTTGAGTTCCTCAAGCAGGTCGATACGTTTTCGGTATGGCTCGAAGCCCAACCCGAGGCGAGCTTTGTCACGAGCTACACCGACTACCTGCGCTCTCGCAACCAGTCCGACAACGACGACGATGAGTTGTTTGATCGCCTGCCGCTCGACAAGCTGCAGGTCATCGACTATCTAGTCGGCTATCAGCTGATACAGGAGATTGAGCCCAGCCTCGAGCCTATTTTTAATACCGATTACTCCGCCATTCGCCTGGTGGTGGGCACTTCAAACCTGTCGAACCAGCAACTCATTACCTTTAGCGAGCGCATCGACCAGTGGATTGCCGATAACGTGCCCGACAAGTACCGCGTGATGCACGGCGATCGCAATATTCTGTTCGCGCGGCTCGACCGCTCGATCACCATTGAACTGATGCAAGGGTTTAGTCTTAGTTTTCTGTTGATCACCCTTACCATGCTCATTGGTTTAAGGAGCATGCGCTATGGCCTGCTCAGCATCATGCCGAACCTGTTTCCCGCCACAATTGTGTTTGGTTTTTGGGGATTGTTTGTTGGTGAGCTGAGCCCTTATGTGCTGATGCTGTTTTCTATCAGCATTGGTCTCGTGGTAGACGACTCAGTACACATTCTCAGTAAATACATTACGGGGCGACGAACCGGAAAAACACCTGAAGACGCTGTCAACTACTCGCTCGATCGCGCGGGCTCTGCAATAACCATTACCACCCTCTCGCTGGCACTCGGCACCTTTATTCTGGTGTTTTCAAACACCTTCCATTTCCAAAACGTCGCCCTGCTGCTCACACCCATAATCATAGCCGCCTGGCTACTCGACTTGCTGTTTCTGCCTCCACTGCTAATCAAGTTTGATAATTGGCTGGAAAACAGAAATCCAGAGCTCGCCCCCGTTAGCAGCACCTGAGATTATGCAACGGAATTTTGCTTTGCGTTGTGCCCTGCTGTTTTCTGCAACGCTGCTACTGGGCCTGCCAGCACACGCGTTAACACCAGACCAGAGTGCCAGGCGACCTAACATCGTGCTGCTGCTGGTTGACGATGCCGGACTGATGGACTTTTCGGCCTATGGTGGCGAAGCACGCATGCCCACTATCAATGCACTGGCCAGCTCCGGCGTGCGCTTTGACAACTACCATTCTTCGCCACTCTGCGCCCCGTCCCGCGCCATGTTGCTTACCGGCATGGATAATCATCGAACGGGCATGGCGACCATTCCAGAGGTGGTGCGCGACGAAGATAGGGACAAGCCCGGCTATTCCATGCATTTGGAAGCAGGCGTGCATACCGTTGCCGACCGATTGCGAGCCAGCGGCTACCGCACGTACATGACCGGTAAGTGGCACTTGGGCAGCGCCGAGGGCGAGCTGCCGGTGCACCATGGCTTTGATCGCTCCTTCATTCTTGACGCATCGGGTGCAGATAACTGGGAGCAAAAGTCGTACATGCCCTACTACGCCTACGCCCCCTGGTTCGAAGACGACGCACCCGCAGATTTGCCGGCAGACTTTTACTCCTCAGAGTTTTTGGTCGACAAAATGATCGACTACATCGGTGGCGCCGAAACTAATCAACAGAACGACAAACCGTTCTTCGCTCACATTGGCTTCCAGGCGATCCACATACCGATTCAGGCCCCCGCCGAATTTACCGCCAACTACGCGGGGGTTTATGCCGAGGGTTGGGACGTGCTGCGGCGTAATCGCTGGCAGCGCGCGCAAGATCTTGAGCTGATCCCACGCGGCGCCCCGTACGCCGAGCGCCCAGAAGGTATGCGCGCATGGGCTTCACTGCCTGCCACAGAGCAAGCGTTTTTTGCCAAAAGCATGGCGGTTAACTCTGGCATGCTCGAGGCCATGGATTTCCATATTGGTCGGCTCGTGCAACATCTGAAAGACACTGGCCAGTTCGCCAATACGTTATTCATTGTCACCTCAGACAACGGGCCCGCAGGCTCCAACCCCGCCGGCAACCCAGTGGTTGAGTACTGGCTGGAAAGCAATGGTTATCACAGAGATATCGACCGGCTGGGTGAATTCGGCAGCATGGCATTTATCGGCCCGGAGTGGGCCAACGCCGCAGCCGCACCCGGCGACTTGCACAAGTTTTACGCCGCCGAAGGTGGCATCCATGTACCGCTCATAATTTCGGGTCCTACTGTCCCGGCGCGTGCGCCCGTGAAAAGTCTTGCAATGGTGACCGACATCACACCCACCATTCTGGATTACGCAGGCACCTCGACGCTCGCCAAGGAAGCGACCCGACCCGACGGTAAAAGCCTGCGCGAAGTAGTGGAGAACCGCAGCCCGGTCACCCACGCGAAGACCACCCCCATCGGCATGGAAGTCTCAGGCAACTCGGCGCTGTTTTTGGGCGACTACAAACTGACCCGCAACAGTCTGCCATTGGGCGATGGGCGTTGGCGGCTGTTTAACCTCGCAACCGACCCGGGCGAGACCAACGATCTCACAACCACAGAGCCCGAACGCTTTGCAATTCTACAGGCCGCCTATCACACTTACGCCCAGGAATTTGGAGTGATCGAGCTGGGTGCGCAGTTTGACGTGCAGCAACAACTCTTGGGTAACATTGTCGCCGAGCTGGCCGGCCGCTATTGGTGGCAGCTGATACTGATTGCACTTGCACTACTTGGTTTGTTAGCCCTGTTGGTGAGCCTCGTGCGTTATTCGTTAGCGCGACGCCTGAGCCGATAATGGCCCACTCGCACCACAGAAAAGCGCCAATCTAATGACCCAGCTTCCCATTCTTTACAGCTTTCGTCGTTGTCCCTACGCGATCCGCACGCGCATGACGCTCAAGTATTGCGAGATTGCAGTTGAGCACCGTGAAGTGCTGCTGAAGGACAAGCCTGCTGCCATGCTGGCTGCATCGCCCAAAGGGACCGTCCCCGTCCTGGTACTGGCGGACAATACAATCATCGATGAAAGCGTCGACATCATTATGTGGGCGCTCGCCCAGCACGACCCCCTTGGCTGGCTCGACTACGATGCAGCAAGCCTTGCTGACATGCATGCGCTGGTAGAACAAACGGAGCGCGACTTCAAAGGCGCCCTTGATAGCTACAAGTACAACTACCGCCACGCCGATGACCCACGAAGACAGGAACGCAACAGTTACCGGGCGCTGTGCGTCAAGTTTCTGGAGTTACTCAATACCCGCCTGATACAGACAAAGTGGCTCGCAAGCGAGCGCCACAGCTACGTGGATGTCGCGCTGTTTCCCTTTGTGCGGCAATTCGCCAATGTCGAACCTGACTGGTTCGCGCAGCTACCCTTGCCCGGGCTACAACGCTGGTTAACCGAGCAGCTCGACAGCGAACTGTTTAAAAGCGTTATGCACAAGCACCCGGTCTGGCAGGTGACTGCCGAACCAGGGCAAAACGGGGTTTCGCCTTAGGCCGACGCGCGCTTTGCGTCTGAACGTCGAACGAGTTTGCCCGGCAGCGCGCCCGTATGCTCACCGCGCTCAAAGATCACCTCACCAGCCTTAATGGTCTGCTCGTAACCGTCAGCCCGCTGGACCAAACGCCTGCCGCCCGCTGGCAGGTCAAAGATTGCCTCCGGCCGATGCAAGCGCATAGCGGCAAAATCGATGACGTTAATATCGGCGATCTGCCCTTGTGCGATGCGGCCGCGGTCAAACATGCCAAAGGCTTCAGCGGTGTCGTGGGTGAGCGACTTCACGATGAACTCAAGACTCATCTTGTCGCCCTTGGTACGGTCGCGCCCCCAGTGGGTCATGATAAACGTGGGCATACCCGCGTCTGCGATTACACCGCAGTGCGCGCCACCATCGCTAAGCCCAAACAACACATTGGGGTGCTCGAGCAATTGCTTCTGCCAGTCGAGGGTAAAGCTCTGGTACCCGCCGAGCGGCTGATAAAACAGTTCACGCCCGTCGTTCGCCACCAACAGGTCGTACATGACCTCCAGCGGTTCCATACCACGCTCACGAGCGATGCCAGCCACGCTGTCCTCGGGACCAGGCTCATAGTTCGGATTTTCGCCAAGCGGAAACACCTGACCCATCAGATTCGGCAGATCTTGCATGGGACCAGACGTGATCACAGATTCTTCAGCGAGCAGCGCTGCCTTGGTAACCGGATCACGCAACCGCTTGACCAGCGCGTCGTGGTCTAGATCTGCAAGCTCCTCGCGCCAGGTGGGATGCCCCACAAAGGCATGAAAGCTCGACTGTAACCCGTGCAACACACCGGTGGGTCGACCCGCCGCCTGGGGACGAATCTCACGCCCTTCCTTGCGCGCCTGTTCGGCAAGGTTGTACATCTTGTTGTTTTCGTACGCCGGTGCTGTGGTTGCAATCAAAGTCACAGTCAACCCGGTTTGCTTTTGAAACTCGGTGACCCAGGCCCACTCTTCGTCGTCGCCAAGGTGATCTGACACCAGCTCAAACACAGAATTGTTCAGACCCTTCATGCCCATACCCAGCGCCAGCATTTCTTCGTTGCCCGAAAAAGTACCGGGCATGTATTCGCCATGAATGTCCTTGTGCAGTAAGGTTTTTGAACTGGAGAAACCCAACGCAC
>CAZSYU010000123.1:0-10731 GCA_964611345.1 uncultured Pseudomonadales bacterium | reverse complement strand
CACAATGCACTTGATCATAAAACTGATCTTGACTAGCGCGCTCGTCGTCGGTTTTGGGGCTGTTCAGGCAGCTCAGGTGAACGGCTTTGAGATTATTGAGCTCGATGCGGTGAAAGTGGCAGAACCCTCTTGTGTGTACAAAAAGAGGAACGACCCCAAGTGCGGAAGCGGGGTTCTATTCGAAACCACTCACCAGCCCGCAGCAGAGACAACTTGGCGCGGGGATACCCATGTGTTAGGGGTGGTAGTTAACGGGCAACCTGTCGCTTACCCACTGGCCATGTTGCTATGGCACTGGGTGATTAATGATGAAGTGGGCGGACAACCCATAATCGTAGCGTTTTGCCGAGTATGTGGATCCGGGGCGGTGTACCGACGCACGGTGGGAGACGACGTTCTGCGCTTTGGTACCTCTGGATTGATCTACGACAATGACATGTTGCTGTACGACGAAAAAAACCTTTCGTTGTGGTCCTGGGGTAGCCAGCTCGCTGTGGCAGGTCCTCAAAAGGACAACACTCTGGAGCTGTTAGTTAGCAATCAACAGCCGCTTTCAGACTGGCTTGAACTCCATCCCACCTCGCTGATCGCCACCAGTTCAGCAGAAAACCAACCCAATTATCAGGTTACTCCCAACGGCACGTCTGCATTCGGCGACAGCGTTTATTCTGGATTGCAGCGTACGCTTGGGCAGTTGCCCTCTGCAATGCCCGTCTTTTTAGTCGAGTTCGAAGACCAGGCCATTGCATTTCCAGCCTCTGAAGTTCTCACCGTAGGCGAGATTCAGTTTGCTAGAACCAAAGGGCAATTCGCTCTGGAGTTTGATGTGGCTACTCAGAAATTTCGTAGCAGCGGCGAATACAAAGGCAAACGTATGACGCTCATAGAATTGATGACCAGGCATCCCGCAGCGGGCTTGTTTTTAGCAAATTCGGTGGCTAATGGAGGTGCAGAATGAACGGAATGAAACTACTGGGCTCGATCCTGTGCATTATAGGATGCGGCAATAGTTTTGCGCATGAAACCGGACGGGGATCAGGCTACGGCGAAGAGTATTACATCAACGCCCGGGTGGAAAGGTATCGCCCGGCCTATGGTTTTGTGTCAGTTCCCCAGAGTCGTTGTGACTTTTCCCGCAACCGCCATGACCGGCATCGCAATAAAGGCATAGGCGGTGCGGTCGTTGGAGGGTTGCTTGGAGGCGTTGTTGGCAATCAAATCGGCAGTGGTAGTGGTAAAAAGGTCGCCACGGCTGGCGGCGTGATTGGGGGTGCGATCATCGGCCAGCGAGTCGCAACTCGAGACAGAAAATCTGACCGCAGAAGCAGCCATTGCCGACGTTACAACGGCGGCTACCAAGAGGAACAGTTGGTCGGATACGACGTTTACTACCAGTTGCACGGTGTCGAGCACGTTGTACGAACCCGATACGAGCCGGGTGACTCTATTCGACTCTCTGTAAGAGTGCGCGCAGATGAAAGGTAGTAACCGATGTATTCGGCCGTTAGCCGCTTTATTGGCACTAACTGTTGGGCTGGCAGCCTGTGTTAGTCAACCCGTTGAAATCAAAACCTCGAGCCGTACTGGTATCGATTTTTCTGACTACAGTACCTTCTTTGTACTCCCTCCGCCGCCGGGTCGGCCCGGACAAGAAATTGACACAACGTTTCATCGGCGGGTCGCGATGGAAGCCATGCGCGAAGAACTTCTCGCCAAACAGTACGTTGAAGTACAAGACAAAGAGTTAGCTGATGTTTGGATAGCCGTTCAGTTTTCATTGCAAAACGACTCTCGTCTTCGGGAGGTTGTCGACTACGAGTATCGACCAAGACGCTACGGCTATGGTTATAACTATGGTTATGGCTATCGTAGCTACTACGGTTACTCACTATCTGCTTACAGAAGTGTGGAAATCGAAGAATTCCGCCAAGGCAATATGATTATTGATATGGTCGACCGGCGCCAACAAAAGTTAGTCTGGGAGGGTTATGCTCGGGGCGAAGGTGCGAGCAGTCTTGATCGAGCTGAGTCAAGAATCCGCAGTGTGGTAGCCCAGATTTTTGCGGAGTATCCAGACTAAGTAATCTTGATGACAGCGGAGCAGACCTCTCGTTCGAAAACAGAAGAGGAAATCAGTTTCCCACCACGATCGTTTATCCCCCCGGATGATAGGTCCTCTCGGCGTTGCGCAAAATATCCTTCGGATAAAACCAAACCGGTTTGAAGGCGGGTTTAACGTAGGCAGCGGCTTGATCGAGAAAGTGGGGTGAGTCGACGTCGCCGCTCTGCCCCCCCGCTAACAAGCTCTTTGCTTGCACAGAATCGCCGAATTCAACCACAGCAACAAAACTATTGCCCGAGTTACCATACAGGCGCTTGGTCCCTGGGTAGCGCTTCGCACCAAAGGACGCCAGCGCACCCCAGTGACCGGACGCCATAGGCACCGCCAGGCTCGGTGCACTGTCGTCAAAGCTTGGTTCTATCTCGCCATGCAGGCGTTGAAAGCGGTTGACCTCGCCCCAGGGAATTTCCCAACTGCCGAAATCTTCCAGCAAACCGTTAACAGTTTCCGCAAACAGAGCCAACCGCTCCTCTGGCGCAGAGTCTCTACCAAAAAAAGTGAGTCGCTCTATGTACTTCAGTTGCGTCGGATTAGTTCCTTCTTCGATGAATCGCACGCCATAAAAATGTGCCAGAGTCATAGCGACAGAATCCAGCGTTACTCGATAGTCCCATCCCCGCAATCGTTCGATGGATGGCGCGAGCTCTGGATAAAGACCCGGTCGCTCGTCATACGCATCGATCAGACCGGGTAGCAGCGCTGCAAAGCCAGGCAGATACGGGTCGTACGCGAGATCGATCAAGCTGTCCAGAGTCACGTCAGTGGCATCAGTTAACAACTCGATCGCGTGCAGTGCTCGAAAGCGCTCCGGATCAGGAGCCATGTAGGCCGGGTAATCCGCTGGCTTCGGGCTGTACTCGCCCGCCGCACTGAATGGTGTCGAGTTGCAGTTTTGCAGCCAGCCATTGGCAGGATTTACTATCGTAATCGACTCTTCCACGCTATGCAGCCCCTGCCAATCAGTCGCCGGGTTGCTGCCATCTACGGGCTGGTTGTAATCGAACTGAGGGTCGCGACGCGGAATAAAGTTACCGTGGTAATACGCAATCGTGCCGGCAGAATCTGCATACACTGTATTGTTGGAGGAATTCGTTCGCATACCCATCATGCGTCTGAAGCCCGCATGATCGACCTGTTTGGTGCGCAGGAAGGCCTGTTGCAAGGCATTCACCGGGTCCCAGTTAATCTTGGTAGCCACCCATTTCCCATCTTGCATGTGAGTAATAGGGCCATGGTGCGTGTGATAAACCGTAAAGCTGCGACTCTCGAGCGTCCCGGCGTCATTCAAAACTTGTAACTTGACCTCCGAGGCCACCACAGGACGGTTCTCATCCCCGTAGCGATACAGCAGTCGATCGTCTTCTTGGAACACCTCTTCGACAAACTCATCGAGAAAATCCAACTGGGTAGACGTGTGCATCCAACCCGTGTGTGCATTGAAGCCCTGGTACACAAAAAACTGACCCCAGGTGACCGCTCCGTAGGCGTTTAATCCTTCTTCGCTGGTGACATGAACCTCACCGCGGAAATAGAAAGACGTATGGGGATTAATCAGCAGCAGAGCATTGCCAGACCGGGTGCGAGAAGGCGCCAGGGCAAATCCATTTGAGCCCCGCGGTTCTGCTGCGGCGAGTGCCTGCTTGATACGCCCTTCCGTTTCTGTAACAGCGCGCGGGGCGCCAGGGTTTTCATAGAATGCCTCTATTCCGGCCAGTGGTATCTGTTCGATGTCGCCGCCGATCGAGCCCTCGGAGAAATACATCGTCATCCAGGGTTCAAACCGGGTGAGCAGCGCCGGTTGGAGGTCGGGGTTTTTTAACAGGTAGTAATTCAAACCATCGGCCCATGCCTCGCACAACGCCTGCAGCCAGGTTGGCGCTTTAGCGTAGGCTGCTCGCGCCTGGCCTTGAGTCATGTACAGGCGCGCTCGCAAGTCACTGTACAGCGCCGACTCGCCCTTAACTTCCGCCAATCGGCCAATCGCCCAGATGTAATTGCGCTCGATGCGTTTAAAATCGTCCTCTGCCTGGGCGTAGAGCAAGCCAAAAACGGCATCTGCATCCGTCTTTGCCTTGATATGCGGCACGCCATAGTTATCCCGGGTGATCTCTACGCGCCCGGCGCGCGCTTGCAGGCGTGCTATCTCTGCCGGATCGAAAACGGTAGATGTCTGCTCCAGAGAGGCCGCGCCAGCATCGCGAACAAGCGGATCGTTCACCAACTGTTGTGCACTGTTGCAACCCGCTAGTACGCCCAGCAGAAAAACTACGAGTGCACATGAATGCACTGGCTGGTGGAATTTCTTAACCCTACGCATGACTTACTCCGGTTAGTGCACTGGCAATCAGTGCCTTAGATTACCTGCAACCACTTGAATTATCGAAATCTGCATGCTGGGCTTGCTTCTGGGTTCGGTTTTTTAGAGCATAAACAGCAATCGTATAGTGACAAAAAGAGGGGAAGATGCCGAGAGAATGGGTCATCAATGAGTACAACGGATTCGAAGGTTTAACGCTTAAGGCCTGTGAAATTGAGGAGCCTGGCGCTACCGAAATTCGATTGCGCATCGAAGCATTCGCCCTGAACTGGGGCGACAACGATTTGATGCATGACAATTACTCATTCAGTTTCTCCGCCTTTCCAGCCCGTATCGGTATGGAGGCAGCCGGCATCGTTGAAGCCGTAGGTTCAGAGGTTGAAGGAATAACCATTGGCGATCGCTACTGCACTCTGCCCTACTTCTACGACAGACGAGGAGCTAGCGCAGACACTCTGATAATCGATCAGGCCTATGTAACCAAAGCACCCAAGGGCTTAACTGCGGTCGAAGCCGCGTCAGTCTGGATGCAATTTATGACGGCGTACTTCCCCATCGTGGAAATGGCCAAGGCCGCGCCGGGCGTAAACATTCTGGTGCCAGCAGGCACAAGCACCGCGGGTAACGCCGCCCTGCAAATAGGGCGCATGCATGGCGCCAACATGATCAGCACCACAAGATCAGCAGAGAATCGCCAAACACTGCTCGAAAATGGCGCAGATCACGTGTTCGTAGACGACGGCGGCGACATCCAGGCGTTCTTAAAGGAGGCCACTGATGGCGTTGGCGTGCATTGTTCTTTTGACCCGGTGGGTGGCGATTTTATGGAGCGTTACGCTGACGCGATGGCTAAAAATGGCAAGCTGATTTTGTACGGCGCACTGACTGGCGCCTATTCCCATCCGCCGTTTTTGCCGATGATTCAAAACAGTCTTTGGTTTCACGCTTACTCGCTATTCAATTATGTCGAAGATTTGGCTGCATGCGGACGCGGCAGAGAATTTGTCTATGGTGCTCTGACTGACAATGCCCTTCGCCCCAACGTAGACCGCGTATTTCCCATGGAAGGCTATGTCGATGCATGGCGTTACTTAAAGGGGGCGCGCGCAACCTATGGCAAGGTTGTGGTTGAAGTTGGAGCTGCTTCGTAGGGGGCGCTAGTTTTGCTTTGCCCTGTAAAGCAATGACAGCACGCTCACCAGACTCGCTGTGGCCAGGGCATCAAGCGATGCCACACCCGTAAGTACCAGACCACCATATTGCGCACCGAATCCTACACCAGAACCGATTAGCCAGGCGGCTAATCCCCAGGCTCTCACTGCAGGCTGCTCAGTGAGAGCTGTGTCATCAAAGTCGAATCGACGGAACACCGCTTCGAGCACATAGATCGCCCCGATTGGGGGGATGGTGACTCCAAGAATTACCAGAAACTGCACGAGGTAGTCTTGAGCACGCAGGTAAGCCAGCGCCGTACCCAACACGCCGAGCACAACCACAATCTGCCTCAATCGCTGCGCACCGCCGATGGTTGCAATGCTAAGCCCTGAAGAATACAGGCACAGAACGTTGCTAGACCAGGCACCGAGAGTAAGCAGCAGGAAGGCAGGCACTGCGAGTCCGAGAATAGCCATCACTTGCAAAAGATCAGTATTGCCGGTGCTCAAGCTGGGTACAGCCGCCAGAAACAAGATAAGCGGATACGCAACACCGAGCGCCAGAAACACAGCCCAGGATGAGCTGGCTACTCCTGCTGCAAATCGAGAGTAGTCAGGTTGAATAATAACGCCAGCAATATAAGTTCCGACAACTGCAGAAATGGCAGTCTTTAGCGTGAACGCACCACTTCCAGGAATCACGGCTTCAACCGCCACTTCCCGCGCCAGGCTTCGAGACGCCGCGTATAGCAAGAAAACCACCATTAACGGGACAAGGTATAGCGCCAGTTTGTCGATACCTGTAAAGCCCTTCACGGTGACATAGATCATTAATGCACTGGCGATAAGTACCGTGAGAAAAGCAGGCACGTTAATGCCCAGTCCCTCTGCCAGAATCTGCTGCGACGCCTGCCCCAAAAAATTGCAGATCACGCCATACCAACCCACAAGCGACAACGCGATCATCAGGTTGACAAGCTTCGCGCCTTGCCGACCAAACGCATACTGCGTGAGAACATAGGTTGAGACTCGAGAACGCGCACCGACGTAACTTGTCGCGGCCCCTAACAGACCAAGTATTAGACAACCAAATCCAAACGCCAGAGCAGAATCGCGATAACCCAGCGAACCGCCAATCTCCGCAGCCACCAGGAACACCGAAAACCCAATGGTGCCACCGATGATAATGAGCGCAATATGCAGCGCACTTGTTCGAGCCTCACGCGGTACTTGCCCCCCAACAAAGTCGGAACTTAAGTGAGTGTCACCGACCTCGCTCAGCACAAGCTATCCTGCGCTCACGCCATACACTTCGGAAGCTCTAGCAGGCGTTAGATAACCATTGCGTATGTCATCCAGTATTCGCTCTTTGGATCGCTTCTTCGGATCGCCGTAACCGCCGCCAGTGGCTGTATAGACTTTCACCACATCGCCCTCTTCCAGGGTGAGCGCCGTGCAGCTTGCGTAGCGTGTTGTATCGCCACCCGCCTTTACCACTTCAACGTAATTTGTGCTGCCGCTGAGCCCCCCTTTCATTCCCCAGGGCCCTTCATTGGATTTCACATAGGCCATCGTCAGCCACCAGTCGTTAGTCATGACCCGGTAGTGCAGGTTAATCCCCTTGCCACCACGAAATTCTCCCTCGCCGCCTGGTTCATCACTCAGCGACAGGCGATCGACCATTAGCCCGTTCTTTTGCTCGATGATCTCGACAGGAACATTAAACGTTTCGCCATGGTAGCCGGTGTAAAGCGCATTCAATCCGTCTTCTGAGTTCGATGCTCCCCAACCCCCCAGCTGCGGTTCAACGATGCTTATCTGCTGACCGGTCTGCGGATGGGGACCGCCCATGAAGGTGCCACAGATTGACCCGTAGTGGCCCGCTGTTAATCGATCGGGCATGACGGGCGCCAGGGCTAACCAAAGCAGATCTAACAGCACCATGCTCGTTTCGTAGTAGACCCCCATCGCCACGGGGTATTCCGCGGCAAAAATTGAGCCATCATCCACAATCATTCGGATCGGGCGAAAACTACCGGCGTTACCGAAGGTAGAAGGACTCGAGATCGCCTTAAAGATCATCTGGCAATCAACAAAAGAAGCATCTCGCGATGCATTAAATGCGTTCTGACCCTGGGTTGGATTACCCGACAGATCCACCACGAACTCATCATCAGAGATCACAATGGTGGCCTTCACTTCACGACCATCATCCAGAATTTGCGCAGCACTGTAAGATCCATTTGGAAGCTCTTTCAGCGCAGCTCTTGAAATGGCTTCGCCTAACTCAAGATAGTCTTCGATCGCAAACAGAACCAGATCCAATCCATACTTTTCGATAAGCGATTGCAGTCTCTGTTCGCCTGAACGCATTGACGCAATGCCAGCCCAGAAGTCTCCCTTGGTCGATTCGGGCAGCCGGCTATTACTCAAGATTATGTCCAGCACAGCCTGGTTAACTTCTCCGCCGCTAATCACTTTTACGCCCGGAAGCTGCAACCCTTCCTGATAGACTTCCGTAGCGTCAGGACTGATGCCACCAGGGAAAGCACCACCGAGATCAACCCAATGCGCCTTGTTGGCAAGCCAGGCAACTAACTGATCCTCAGAGTGCACAGGCTGAATCAGCACCACATCATTAAGATGGCTTACACCGCCGTGGTGGGGAATGTTCAAAATGAAAACATCGCCTGGATTGATCGCCCCTTCGGCTGAATGTTTTTCGATGATTGCCTTAACACCCGGCTCCAGCATGCCAACAAAGGCGGGGATGCCTGCGCCAGAACTTGCGAGCTCTCCCTTGGCATTCAAAATAGCGACCCCGAAGTCGAGCACTTCATAAATAATTGAGCTCATGGCCGTCCGGCACATGGTGCTAAACATCTCAGCCGTAATCGCTGTTAAGGAACTTTGGACAATTTCAACCGCTATGGGATCGTAAGTTGGTTTGCTTTGCCGGGACACTACTGAAACCATTCGATATTCCTATTAACAAGCGTTTTCTGAACAGCGTTTTTATCGTGAGCCTGAGCCCAGACCATACAATGATGGCCGGCGATGGCCGGGAACCAAATCAGGAATCCGACATAATCGAGATGTGTAGATTACCAAACTGGTCAACGGCAACCGATTGACCCGGAAATACTACGGTCGTACTACCCGCCTCTTCTACAATAGCAGGTCCGTCGAAAACAGCGCCCGCTCCCAACTTCTCACGGTCATAAATCTGGGCTGAGTGTACACCCGCCGTATCAAAATCAACGTCACGCCGGGTTTTTTTGGCAGCTTCCAGCGCCAACTCGGACGAAGAGGGTATCGGCGTGAGTTCCGGACGGTCTACCATTGCATAAGCCACCAGGTAGTAACTGACGATCTCTACGTCGTTATCCAACCGATAGGAGTACTTGCCTAGGTATTCTTCACCAAACAACTCGAGCAACCTGTCAAGCGCTGACGGATCAAAAGAATCTCCCGCTACCGGTATCTGAACCGTGTGTTCCTGACCGAGATAGCGCATGTCTGCATATCTTTCAAAGCGCAACCGTTCCGGGGCTATGTCTTCCAAAGCATAGGCTGCGGCAGCCGCTTGCTCCATGTCAGTGTAGGTTTCATCAACTACTTTGATCGCCGCCTGCCCAAGCAGTGTTGGTTTGGTGCGCACGTAGTCGCGCCGCAAATCGGACATCAGCATGCCCCAGGCGGAAAACACCGCACCGTGAGCTGGAATAACTACCTTGGGGATCGCCAGTTCCATCGCCAGGGTGGTTGCGTGCATGGCGCCCCCGCCGCCGAAGGCAATCATGGTGAAATCCCTCGGATCATAGCCCCGGTTGATCGACACCAGTTTCAAGGCATTCATCATGTTGTTATTGGCAATCTTCAGCACTCCGCGGGCCGTATCAGCCGCACTGAGTCCTAGTGGTTTGCCCAAATTTTCAAATGAGGCCGTGACCGCGTCCATATCCGCCTGCACCTGACCGCCAATGAAGTAGTCTGGATTGATGCGTGACATCATAAGGTTGGCATCTGTCGTCGTCGGTTCGGTGCCCCCTCTACCGTAGGCCACCGGTCCAGGCTCAGCGCCAGCACTGCGCGGCCCGACATGCAATTTTGAATGCGCGTCGACCCAACCAATAGAGCCACCCCCGTTGCCGATCTCCACAATATCTACCACGGGTGTCATAATCGGGTAACCGGCCGAGCCGCCGGTTTTTTCGATCATGTATTGACTGGTGATTGAGACCTTACCGCGATCGATGAGCGAACACTTTGCCGTTGTTCCGCCAATATCAAATGCGATCACATTGTCGATGTCCAGCAACTCACCTAGTGCAGCGGCACCAAGCACGCCACTGGCAGGTCCAGACTCGATAATGGTAATGGGTATACGTTTTGTTGCCTCAACTGTATCTACGCCGCCATTTGACTGCATAACATAGAAGGTGCCATCAAACTCTCGTTGTGTGAGTGCTTGCTGCATGTTGCTAAGGTAACGGGCCGCAATGGGCTGTACATAGGCACAAACCGCCGCGGTGTTACTGCGCTCATACTCGCGCCACTGACGGGTCAGTTGATGCGAAGTAACCACCGAAACCTCAGGCCACAGTTTCGCTATTCGCTCCGCCACCTGTTGTTCATGGCAGGGGTTTGCATAGGCATGTAGCAGGCACACGGCAATCGCTTCAACTTCTTCGCGCCGGAACAGCTCGATGACTTCATCGACATCCGTCTTGACCAGATCCTGGACAATCTCACCTGTGTAAGTAAGGCGTTCACTCACTTCCTGCCGCAGATAGCGCGGCACAAAAGGTTCGGGTTTCTGATATCGCAGGTTGAAAAAATCGGGACGATCACCACGGCCGATTTCCAGCACATCGCGGAAACCACGCGTCGTTATCAACCCGGTCTTTACCCCTTTGCGCTCCAGGAGCGTGTTGATAACGACAGTAGTGCCGTGCGCAAACAACTCAACATCCGCAAGCGAAACCTTTGCCTTGTCGAAAGTATCAAGTACTGCCTGTTCGAATCTGCCTGGTGTGGTGTGGGACTTCTCCGCTCGCACCGCACTGACCTTACCGCTGTCGTCATCGATATCGAAGTACACCAAATCTGTAAAGGTGCCTCCGATATCGGATGCT
>CAZSYU010000122.1:0-10851 GCA_964611345.1 uncultured Pseudomonadales bacterium | reverse complement strand
AATCCGCCCACCCTCACTCACAACGGCCCGCGCAAGTTCGGCATTTACATCAGCCAATGCCGGAGTATTCGCCCAGATGGATTCCATACCAAACAGGTCAAATAACAGAAACTCGATATCCCGCTGAGGTGCGGCGAAGGTGACCATGAATATGCTCCAGAACAGGGGTAGAACTTGCGCTGCACCCCACGTTAAACAGGGCGAGTGAGACTGTCAAAACAGTCTTTGTAATTTCGCCGCCACTTTTCGTGTAAGTCTTTAAACCGCACCAAAATGACGCGCACTTCTTACGCCAAACTCTCTGTATTGACGCTCAACTTGATTCACTGCAAGAACAAACTGGCAGCAAGCAGAGGTAATTATGCAACTCGCGAAATTCACTCATCACACGCGAATACTAATAAAAACACTGGGTTGGCTCGCTCTACCCGGGCATTGTCTGTTGTGTTCCATGCCAAGCCACAGGCATCGCGATTTGTGTCGCTACTGCGAAGCGTCGTTGCCTTGGCTTACTAACTGTTGTGATATCTGTGGGTTGCCAGCAAAACCAATGCACGCTGAGCTGTCCGCAGGTTTTGCGCAAGATTTTTCTGGAACGCATACCACAAATATTTCTGGAACAAGTAACAGAAATAGCCACAATCGCGTCTCGCGCATGCGTCACTCTTCCTGTGCTCAACACCCTCGCTTCGCTCCAATAACACGTGTGGTTGCCCCGCTGGCCTACGCTGATTGTGCTGCCGCGATGGTGCACCAACAAAAAGATCGCAAGGGTGCTGTTGCTGCCCGCGTACTCGCCGAGCTGCTGGGTGATGCACTGCTACAGTGCTACGCACTCGAAGCTGTTCGACCGAGTCTGTTGATTCCCGTGCCACTGCACTGGCGCAGGGAATGGCAGCGTGGTTATAACCAGTCGGCGATATTGGCCAGCCACCTCGGCAAGCGTCTGGGCTTGCCTCTGGTACTCAACGGTGTTCGCCGCACGCGCGCCACCCTTAGCCAGCAACAGCTCGACATCGCTGACCGCGCAGCAAACATGCAAGGTGCCTTTAGCGTTCAAAAATCTTCGCTCACCCGCAAGACCATCGCGAACCAAACCGTTGCAATCATCGACGACGTGGTCACAACGGGGGCAACGGCCCAGGCGCTTGCCCTTGCACTAAAGCAGGCGGGCGCGGCAGAGATCCATCTCTGGAGTCCAACCCGTGCCATACTCAAGCTAACGGGTACCCCACTCATTCAATCAACCAGAGAACCCCATAGCCAGTGATTCACGAACCGCCTTCTTCTGACTCCGACGACGACCTGGCGGACGACTATGATGACTCTTATGATCAAGAGGACAATATCGGCAATCGCTGGGACGACGTCGACGGCAATCGGGCGCCAGAGCCACCGGAAAATACGGGTAATACCGCCGCTCCCAACACCCTAGACGGCAGCGCGGCGCTACCCACCGGCAGTCCTGTTGAAAGTTCGGCAACGCCTTACGATGCACTCAACCCCGACGTCATCCTTGATGCACTAGAAAGTGCGGGGTTTGAACCAAATGGCAGCCTGGTGGCACTCAACAGCTTTGAAAACCGGGTGTACCAGGTGGGCCTGCATGACGAGCGCTTTGTCGTCACCAAGTTTTACCGACCCCAACGCTGGAACAGCGCACAAATCTCCGAAGAACACGCTTTCACTCAGGAACTGCTCGACGCAGAGCTGTCGGTAGTTGCGCCAATCCGCGTTGCAGGTACTAGCCTGTTCGAACACAGCGGGTTTCAGTTTGCCGTGTTCCCCCGGCAGGGCGGGCACCCCCCGGAAATCGAATCCGAACACAACCTCGCCATAATGGGTCGCACGCTTGGCCGTCTGCACGCTGTCGGCAGCGCAAACCACCATCAAACCCGGCCCACGCTCGATTGGCACCGTATGGCCGAAGAGTCACGCAACTGGCTGTTGGCCAGCAACTTCATTCCCGCAGAACTGCTACCCGCCTACGAAAGCACCACCGCCCACTTGCTGGTCGGCATCGAAGCAGCCATGAGTTTATCCAGCCGCAGCATTCGCCTGCACGGCGACTGCCATCTGGGTAACGTGCTGTGGCGCGATGATGTGCCGCACTTTGTCGACTTCGATGACACGGTAACCGGGCCAGCTATTCAAGATCTGTGGATGTTGCTCTCGGGCACCGCAGACGACCGCGCCCGGCAACTTCATGTGCTTATCGAAGCCTACGAAACATTCACTCGCTTCGACCCGTCAGAACTTGCCATGATCGAGGCGCTGCGCACCATGCGCATGATGCATCACGCCGCGTGGATCGGTCGGCGCTGGAACGACCCGGCATTTCCGCCGGCATTTCCCTGGTTTAATGGCGGCCGCTACTGGTCTGATCATGTATTGGCATTGCGCGAACAGCTCGCAGCGTTGGAAGAACCTCCACTCACACTGCCCTAGGTCAGCTGCGTACTCAGTCGGCCACTAGCAGCCAGCTTGCGCGCAGCACAATCAGCATTCCCATCACGGTTAACAACCCAAAGGCACCCCGACGCAATTTCTCCGGTTCAATTTGTCCGACATACTTGCCGCCCAACCAGGTGCCCAGCGCCACCATCGGGATCGAGGCAGCCGCCAGTTCCAAAATTTCTTGAGTAAACCCACCAGTCGCGCCAACAATGGCAGTTCGGGCCGACGTAGTGGCCCCAAAACAGGCCAGCAACGTGGGGCGAATCACATCCACGGGCAAGGGCTGGCGGTATAAAAACCAGCCCATCACCGGACCAGAGGCGGAGAACATGCCACCGCAAAGGCCACCTGCAACGCCGGCCACCACTCGCACCGGTTTTGAACTCGGCCGGGCAATAACCGGGTTGGCGCGCATCATGCTCACACTACCCGCCAACACAAACACACCCAGCAACAACTGCAACACCACCGTGGCATCGTCGTTCAAAACAGTCATTAGATAAAAGCCGACACCGATGGCAGGCAACTGCCCAAGCGTGATGAGGCCCCAAAAGCCCACATGCACCTTTGTATAATCTCTGCGCAACGCGATACCAACATTTACCAGTGACAAGAGACTCACGGTGGCCGTTAGTGCAGGAATACTGACCAGTTGCAGGCCTGCCGCAAGGGCGATCAAGATCATCCCCAGCGCGAAGCCCGTAACGGTCTGCACAAAGGCCGCTAAAAACGCTACAAGTAGAAAAACAACAAATGCCATCAGCGGGTTAGTATAGCGACCTCAGTTACTGCACAACCGAACTAAAATTCTCGATGGATCTGCAACTATCCGGCAAAACTGCCCTGATCACCGGAGCGCATCGCGGCACTGGGCACGTCATCGCCCAACACCTGGCAGCAGAAGGCGCGCGAGTCTTGTTGCACGGCTTCACGCCTGAACAGGCGCAAGGTGCGTTAACCACACTCATCAGTGCGAGCAAGGCCGCGGGGCATGCCACACCTGACGTTGTCCCCGTCGCAGGCGACATCACCACCGATGCCGGTGCCGAAGCGTTGCTTGAAGAACTCAAGTCCACACCAACCGATATTCTGGTGAACAACTATGGCACCGCCGACCCGGGTGACTGGGGCAGTGCCGATACCAATGCGTGGTTAGACGCCTACCACAAGAACGTACTTAGCGCGCAGCGCCTAATTCGCGGCCTGTTACCTGGCATGCGCGAGCGAGCTTTCGGTCGCATCATTAACCTTGGCACCGTGGGCTCCACCCGCCCCAACGCGATCATGCCGCACTACTACGCTGCCAAAGGCGCGCTCGCCACCCTCACCGTTGGCCTGGCCAAAGAAGTCGCGGGCACGGGCATCCGCGTTAATCTGGTATCGCCCGGCCTCATTCTTACGCCTGAAGTCGAGGCCGCCTACCTCAAACGGGGCAAAGCCAAGGGATGGGGCGACACCTGGGAACAGATAGAACCCCATGTGGCAAAAGATATTCCCATCGGTCGCATCGTCCGGCGCGCCGAGGTCGCAGATTTGGTTTGCTTTTTAGCCAGCCCCAAAGCAGATGCATTGCACTCCCAGAACATTCGCATCGACGGCGGCGCTGTGGACATTGTGTCTTGACCGCAGCCGCCCCCCAGCATCCAGCGCGCAGAATTGCCGGTATCGCGGCACTGCTTACCTGTGCATTGGTTTTTGACCCAGGCCGGATCCTGCCTGACGTACACGCACTCACAGACATCAATGAGCGAATCGCTCTGCACGCCTTGCTCATTCCCTTACTGGGGGCAGCGGGCGTATGGCTGGTTATACCCAAACCCATGGTTCTGGCATTGTGTACACTCATGCTCAGCCTTGCCCACTCAAGCCTGGCCAGCGACGACCTGTTCGCGGGCTACCTTTATCCCGCTATCGCACTGGCTGCGGGAGCGGCTGTTACCTATCTGTTTTTTTCCGAGCGCAATTAACCATGGCCCGACTTGTTATTACCGGCTGTACCAACGGTATCGGAAAATCCATGGCAGAGACCCTCGCCGCTACCGAGCATCACCTGATCATGGCGGTCCGCGATACCAAGCGTGGTCACGAGCTGCGACATGCCCTCACAGTTAAAAACCCAAACGCGCAAATCGATGTTGTGGAGTGCAACCTCGCCAGCCGCGGCAGCATCGATACCTGCGCCGACCTCATCATCAGTCGGTTTAGCACTATTGATGTGTTAGTGAACAACGCAGGCGCCATGTTTCACAAACCGCGTCTCGCCGAAAGTGGCTACGAGCTCACTTTTGCCACCAATCACCTCGGGCCATTTCAACTCACTAACCGGCTCATGCCCGCACTGCTGGCCCCAAAATCAGAAGAGGGAACCCAGACAGGTACCGGGGCAGCGACAAAGACTGCACCGTCCAGAGTGGTCGTAGTTGCCTCTACCACCCATCTTCAGGCCACTATGGATTTCGACAACCTCACCAACACCTACGACTATTCTATGCTGCGTGCTTACTCACGCTCAAAACTCGCAAATGTCATGTTCGCCAACGCCCTCGCCCGCCGCTACGAACAGGCCAACATTCGGGTGAACTCTCTGCATCCAGGCAGCATTAGCACCAACATTTTGCCCAGCAACAGTCTGCTGTGGCGCAGCCTGGGCAAAGCCGCCGCACTGTTTGGTATTATGCAACCCGCCCACAAGGGCGCCGCCACGCCGCTGTATCTGGCATTGGATGAACGTGCGGCAGACATGCAAGGGCTGTATCTCGACGAACACCAAATCCCCCAGGCGTGCGCACCCATCGCCAATACCGTCAGCGCACAAGAACGGTTGTGGGATTTATCGGCCACCGCTACCGGCACTGGTTAAGACCAATAGAGGCGCGAATGGACAATCCCTCAGACCCATCGAACACTCCACCGAACACTCCGACGAATAGAGTGGCAGCCTACAAGGCACTCCTCGGACCAACCCATCAAGACTACTACCTGAGCTACTTCCGCCGCGCCGAAGAACGCGGCTATGCACCCATAAGCTGGCATTGGCCGGTGTTTTTCATCGCGCTTATGTGGCTGTTATGGCGTCGGCAATACCTGTGGGCGGTGCTTACCCTGGGCGTTATTTTCAGCGCACCAGCAATCGGCAAGGCCTTGGAGGAGTTGTTCCAGGCCGAAGGTCTGGCACGGGGAGTACATTCATTAATCACCGGCGTGTACGGTCTGATCTATCTGCCCATGAAGGCCAACTCCATCTACTACAACTGGGCCAAAACAACCGTCACCCAAATTCAGGCGCAACTACCAGGGCAACCCGACAAACAGATCGAAGCACTGCAAAAAATTGGCGGCACCAACGCCAACGTCCCCATCGGATTTATGGTGATGCTAATGCTGCTGACACTGCTGAACGGCCAGCCTCCAGAGCTGGCCACTCAGTAATACAAACCAATGCCAAGATTCTACTGACGAAAGCTGAACCGAATCCCGCTACGAATCGGCACAGCGACACCGTCCTGCTTGAAGGGGGCAAAGCGCCACTTGCGAATCGCGCCAAGGGCTGCAGTTTCAAAGATCGGATCGCTCGCCCGAACCACCTCTGCATTCACGACGCTACCGCGGGTATTGACGCGGAAGTTCAACTCCACCCAACCCTCTTGTTGCGTTGCTCTAGCGCGACGCGGGAAGCTCGGCGCAACTCTGCGCTCAATAGTCAGGTCTGAAACGCCAAGTATGATTTCCGAATCACCTCCACTTAAGGCGGCATCACCAGCCGCTGCCGCCTGTTGCGCAGCAATCGCCTGTTGTTTGGCCACTTCGGCAGCCTCAGCTTCCTTCTCTTGCGTCAAGCGCGCGAACTGGTCAGTCAAGTGGGCAGCTTGATCCAGGCTGCCGAGATTTGGTGCAATGTTCCTGGCCTGCTTCATGTATTTAGCAGAAGCCTCAAAGTCGCCATCGAAGGCAGCAGCCTGCGACTTGGCTACCAGTCGCTGCGCGATGGTTTGAATGCCTACCGCGGCTTCTGCATTACCGGGGTCTAACCGGGCAATGCGGCGATAAGACGAAAGCGCGTTATCACCACGTGGCGATAGCAGACGATCGGTTGCGAGCTGGTTGACGGCGAGCTGAGAAAGCTCTTCAAGCTGCTGAAATTTCTCGGTGCGTTGCAGCACACTCTGTGCCCCTTCGTGCTCGGGTATCAGCACCAGAATACTTTCTGCTGCGCGTCGGGCCTGGGCCCAGTCGCTTTCATAAACCGCTGCTTCCGCGTCACCAATAACATAGGCAACCACCTTATCGAGACCTTCACGGGCGCGATCATCGGCAGAATTAACCAACACCGCCTGGTGGAAGTAATACAGCGCATTATCAGTAACTGGCTCGGTGATTCGACCTGAAGCAAACGCTTGATCGGCTAATTCGATCCAGCTTTCGGTACCCGTATCAGCCCCACCCTCAGTCAGCCATACCGCAGTGGGCAGAGCCGGTAAATCACGGCTAGATTCGGTTTGCTCCGAGGTGAGTAAGAATCCGCTAATCACCACGCCCGCAACCACCAGAAGACTTGCGACCCCAAAGTTGTGCAGCAAACTCGCGTCCTGGGAGTCAGCATTAATGGCAGCCACATTGACAGCGTCTAGGTTGGCACCCAGGTCTGCTAGCAAGTCTTGGTCGTCCAGATCAGTCATGTCACTCACCGCGTATTCCATTCAACCCGGTTACTAAAGAAGAAGCGAAGCGTTCCTTTATGGTCTTAATGCGCGCTCGAACGTTAGCAAACAGGCCACTATTGCTCGCCTCAACATCGTCGTTGCGAGCCACCCGATAGCGCAACTTTTCGCTCGAGTCGGAACACAGCTCGTGGTACTTCGCCACCGCCGAGGTCAACCAGATACGCGTCTGTGCTACCTGCAAGGGCTTAAGTAAAAAACGGAATATCTGGCCATGGTTGATCAAGCCAATCAGCAGTGCGGCATCTGAGCGCTCACTGGCAATAATGGTGACAAGCTCAGGCACTTCCTGTTTCAGCGTACGAGTCAGCGTATCGATCTCTTCGGTGTTCACGGCAGTGTCGGTTATAAGCACACCCACGGGATGCTCCGACAACATTTGCAAGGCATCATCAATAGACTCGGCCTCGCGCACCTTGTATTGCGGCCCAATGGCAAGGGTTACCCCTTCCAGCAAACCACTGTCCTGGGTTAACACCAGTACTTCAGGATCAACCAGTTCGCGCTCAACAGTCTCTGATTCTTCATTGCCCGCCTGCTCAACCTCATCAACAAGCTCAGAATTGGTGACTTCAGAGGCTTGTGTTATCGACAATCTTGCCGATGCATTATCTGCGGCGAAACCAGATTCGATAAACTCGCCATCCACCTCGAGAACCTCTGCCACCTCAAGCACCGGCAACTCGGCAATTTCTTCATGCAACTCGTCTTGCAGTTCGTCTTGACAGGCATCTTCAACAACACCCTGCAGCTCAATAGATTCGAGCTGCTCGGCTGGCACCGCAGTCAGTTCGTCCACGCCCGCCAGTTCCGACACCCGTGCTGCCTGCACCGCCAATCGCACCGCATCCTTAAGTTCGTCGGTGGGACAGGGCTTCATTAAATAGCGAAAGACCTCACTCTCGTTGATAGAGGCTTCAACGGCATCGAGATCGGCGTAACCCGTAAGCAAGATCCGCATACTGCCTGGATATTCTGCCTTTACAGTCGCCAGCAACTCCACACCGGTCATCTCGGGCATGCGCTGGTCTGACACCACCACATGCACATCGCGACTAGCAAGAATTTCAATCGCTTCGTCGCCGGAATTAGCCAGCAGCACTTCGTACTCACGCCGGAACATGGCACGCATCGATGTCAGTACCCGGCGTTCGTCGTCGACAAATAGCAGTGCCGGGCGAACCTTGGCCTCGACACTGGGAGATTCTGCTTGAGTTAACATGCTACGCCGCCGCCTCTTCGCCACCAGCCGGATCTTGCTCAGTGAGTTGATGTGAATCATCGGCGCTAGAACCAACAATGCTCACGCTCTTCTTGTCACCCTTATCGGCAACGTCCGAGCCACTGCGACGCACGGGAAAGCCAAGCGTAAAGCGCGTACCCACGCCTTCTTTGGAATCAACCAACAGCTGGCCTTCGTGCTCTTCCACAATTTGGTGAACAATAGACAGACCCAAACCTGTGCCCTTGCCTACTGGTTTGGTGGTGAAGAACGGATCCATGATCTTGGTCAGGTTCTCTTCAGGAATTCCGCAACCGCTGTCCTGCACCGTAATTTCAACCCAATCGCCGCGCGCACTCGTGCCAATTGACAACGTGCCTTTGCCATCCATAGCCTGTACCGCGTTGGTGATCAGGTTGATAAATACCTGATTAAGGCGCGACGGTGAACAGAAAATGTCTGGCACTGCCTGGAAGTCTTTTTCGACGTCTATGCCGTATTTCCACAGATTCCTGGTGATAACCAGCGTCTTCTCTAGACCGTCAATTACGTTGAACCTGTCTTCGGCAGCACGGTCCAGACGAGAAAAATCTTTCAGGCTCTGTACCAACTCACTGATCTGATGCAAGCCTTCGACGCTGTCCTTCGACAACTCCGATATTTCTTGTGCGTTCTCGCCGATAATTTCCGGATCCAGCAAATGACGCTGCTTGTCCAGTTGTTTCAGCGCTCGCTTAACGTCCATTTCTTCTTTCGCCTCAACCAGGGGCAGCGTGGCTTCAAGATAAACTTCCAGTTCTGCAATGGCCTCTGCGGTCATGCTGGTGTTGTTAAGCACATACAAAAGCGGCGTGTTGATTTCATGCATAACGCCTGCCACTAACTGTCCCAGTGACGACATTTTCTCGGCTTGCACCAGTTGCACTTGCGACTCCGTCAAATCGTTCATCGCCAGTTCCAGATCTTTGGTACGGTTCTGCACCCGGTCTTCCAGTTCAGCGTGCGAGTTATTTAGCTCTTTGTGCGATCGACCCAGACGAACACCAAAGTAGCCCAACACCAGTAGCAACATCACGGTGTACACGTTCAGCAATACGCGAGCATCATTTACCGCGAATAAGCCCTGTACATAGGCAGCAGCCAGGGTCTCCTGGAGTTGCACGCGAGTTGCGACAAATTCTTCCAGGCCCATATCCTGAGCGTTCTGCAACATACCGACACGCCATTCGCCAGCGTTCTCCGCAGCATTGGCAAAGGTAACAAGTGCCTTGCTATCGTTCGCAGTCACTTGATACTCCGGCGAGCGCACAGCACCAACCAATTCGGCAATGCTCTCAAGCTCTTCTGGGTTGCGCCCCTGCAGTCTATCCAACACGGATTGTTCTGCGCTAAACAGCAAATCGGCAAACTCATCGTTGCCACGGCTGCGCAGTGTAGAAACCAGTTCTCTGCCGGTAACTTTAACTTTGCTCATCGAGTTAACAAGGTGCGATTGGTTAGCGCCAAAGTTC
Source organism: uncultured Pseudomonadales bacterium (assembly GCA_964611345.1). Lineage (GTDB taxonomy): Bacteria > Pseudomonadota > Gammaproteobacteria > Pseudomonadales > Azotimanducaceae > JALZVT01. The sequence continues at coordinate 943 of CAZSYU010000122.1, read as the reverse complement.
CGCAAACTGGTAGCAAGCTGTTCATTCTGACTCTTCAATTGGGCGAATAGCGTGAGCGCGGCTTGGCCTTGCGGCTCATGGCCCCGCGAAAAGCCACCAAACCAACTGCTCATGCTATTGCGCAGCTCGGCCGTAAAGCCCGTGGGTGCGTACACCTGACCCACATCGTTGCCCAGGCGCTTGATGATGAACTCGTAGCGGTCAGCAAGCTCGTACAAGGTTTCCTTGGTATCCGCCTTGCCGCTCCAGGTCGCTTCGATGCTCTCAACCAGCAACGCATCCAGATCTTTCAGATACCGCATTTCGGTATCGATACTGCGCTGCGCACTTTGGTTGGCGTTTCCCGACATCAGCAATAGCGCTGCAAGCAAACCGCCGGCAAGCACAATACTGAACACAGAGAGACCGTTGCGAAATGCTGTCGAGATCAACCGTTTATCTTCCCGTTCGCTGCCTTGCGAACTTTGATCACCAAAGGAGCGAACAGACTAGTCAGTTGTGGGCCCACAAAACGTGCACAGTTCCCTAATCTCTGGGACCCAGTGCAAATTTCCGCCACAAAAATGGCGCAGCTACCCGGTTACGGCGCAAAACCGGCGCGAACTGCATCTCAGTCACCCGGCCAACGCCATTTTTTCGGCGCTGCGGAGGGTGGAGGGGGGATGTGAGTAAGTACTCACACTCACAGAAAAGCTCAATTTCTATATCAAGCCGCTGGGCGGGCTATCAACAATTTTGTTAACTAAAGCATTGCGCGGTTCCGCCCCGTTGCCCACAATGGTTAGACAACCAACTCTGCCCGGATAACCCCACTTAGACCCTCCCATTTACACCTACAGATAGCTCACGAGACGCCCGGATGAACAACCCAGTACACAAAGACCCACAAGACGTTTGGCAACTCGATCTCGCTGACATCAACATGGCCGACGGCGATCTGTTT
>CAZSYU010000121.1:0-10979 GCA_964611345.1 uncultured Pseudomonadales bacterium | reverse complement strand
CCATCTGTTTGGTCGAAATTTATTGGGATAGTAATCAAATAGCGCTTGCCATTCCCGATATTAGACTTGGACTGATAATATCTGGTTACTGTGCAGTATGAGCGGTATCAGCCTGGCTTAGGCGCCGGTGGCGGCTATTGTTTCCCAGCTGAGTAGATGGCTGCTGACCACGGGCTCTTCGACTATCACGGGGTTAGAGCTGGTTGGCTCTAACTGCGGCGTTTCCTGCTGCTCTAAAAATACGTCCACCTTAACCTGAGGAGCCTCTGCAGGGGTTGTTTCATCTGCCACTGCGGACGGAACTTGAGACTCGGTCGATTGGTCATTAGCCAGCTCTTCACTGGCTTCTCGATTAGCGACTCGCATATCGCGCAGTTGATTCATATTCTGGTGGGCGGGGACATAGTAAACAGGCGACGATTTAGCTGATCGTTTAAAGAAGCGTTCAGCCTGGTCGAAATCTTCGTTTAGCAAAGCAACGTAGCCAATGTCGTTATAGGCAATATGTTCCTTACGGACCTTTATGAGCAGTTCGATGGCCTCTCTATAGTCACCTCGCCGGGCTTGCACTAGCGCGAGGTTTGCCCAGGCGCGAGGGTACTTTCGGTCTAGTTCAAGCGCCTTATCGAAGTTCTGCTCTGCTTGAGCGTAGTCACCGAGTAGGTAGAAGGAGTAACCGTAGTTGCTCCATAACATTGCAGAACGTTCATTTAGAGACAGGGCCGCCTTGTAGTGATCAGCGGCCGACGTGAAATCACCACGCAGGTCTGCTGCAATGCCGAGTCCATTGTGGCTGCGCCAGCGATTTGAATCGAGTTGTAGTGCGCGTTCCAGGTACTTGCGGCCTGCAACAGGCTTTCGGTTGTTCAAGTGTATCAAGCCAAGGCGTTCCCAGGCGATTGCCGAGCTTTCATCTAGTGCCAGGGCTCTTTGCAGCGCACGGCTCGCTTTATCAAGATTGCCGGCTCGCTGATAGGCACTTCCCAAACGTATAAAGATATCTGGATCTTCGCGAATTTGCAGTGCTTCTACATACTGAAGTATTGCAGCCTGTGCATCGTCTGCGTACATCGCCCGGTCGCCGTTTTCGACGAGTTGAGTTCGGAGTGCATCACTGGCCTCTTTGGCAATCTCCATTGCTTCCGCTTGTTTCCGCGCTTTGGATGCGCTGCCTCCTAAAGTGGATGCGCAACCTGATGCCATTAAGCTAAAAACCAGTAGCAAAATGCTAGTTCTTCTTACTGTTATGTTCATTGTACGGTTGCCTTCTTATCTACTGTTTTCTTTGTTATTGCTGTTTCATGAGCTAGCCCATCTGGGCAAAAGCGTTAGCTAGTCGCATCACTGAGCCGCCAATCGCGACCACAAAGAACGCGGGAAACATAAACACTACCAACGGAAAGATCATTTTGGTGCCGATCTTTGCGGCCATTTCTTCAGCTTTTTGCATGCGCTTGTCACGGAATTCTTCTGAGTACACCCGTAGCGTGTCGGCGACGCTTGTGCCAAACCTAAGTGTCTGAACGAGCAGGCTAACCAGCCCGCGAATATCTTCCAGCCCCGTGCGTGCGGCCAGGTTCTTGAGTGCCTGCACGCGATCTACACCTACTCGAACTTCGGCATTCACAAGAGACAGTTCTGCGGCAAGTTCGGGGTGACTCACTTCCAATTCGCGGGACACACGTTGAATGCCCTGCGCAAGCCCAAGGCCGGCCTCGATACAAACTACCAGCAGATCGAGTGCGTCCGGAAAGCCGTCTCTAAGCTGCTTTTGTCTGCGCTTGTAAAAGTGGTTGAGAACAATATTTGGGAGGAAAATACCGACAGCGCTCGCTACAAGAACCCAAATCAACAAATTTCCGTCTGACATATCAGGAACGAATCGCAAGCTGAGGAAAGTGATGATGGGTAACCCGATCGAGAGCACCGTCTTTATAGCGTAAAATACCTGAAGCGAGTTTGGGTCGCGAAACCCGGAATGGGTGAGCTTCGCGAGCATGTCGTTTCGTTCGATTTCATCAGCGGGTAGAATATATTGTGCTACCGGGCCAATGATGGTGTCGATATTTACCAGGCGGCCAACATTGCGCATATCCGGCGAACCTTGTCCGCCTGTAGAGGAGGGTCCAATCGACTTAAGGCGCCTGCGAATAGGATCCGCTGCACCAAACACTATAAAGCCTATCCCAATGCTGAGAACAACAACGGCAAGCGTGATTAAACCGATCACCAGGTAACGTAGCGATGCCTCGTCAGAAAAATAGCCCGACAATAGGTTGAGCAGTGTTTCCATTATCTATATCACCCCTAAACATCTATCCGGATAATTTTTCGAATCCAGAACACGCCAATGCATGCCCATAAAAAGCAGTACGTCATGGCCTTTTGCCCGCGGGGGTCTTCGAAAAGCACGGTAAAATAGTCTGGAGCGATGAAAGAAATTGCGATAAACATGAAGAATGGAACCGCTGCAAGTATCCATGCAGACAATCGACCTTCTGCTGACAGTGTTTTTACTCGTCTATGAAACTTGAATCGGCTGCGGATCACTTTTGAGCTTTGCTCAAGAATCTCTGCCAGGTTGCCACCGGTTTCTCGTTGAACCAGAACAGATGTCACTAGCGCCATAACGGTGACACTGGGTACCCGGTGCAGTAGGCCCAACATTGCTCGGCGTACGTCGTTGCCAAAGTTGAGATCAGCGAACGTTTTTTGTAGCTCGCCGCGTATAGGATCATCCATGTCTTCTGCTGCAAGGCCAAGGGCTGCGTTAAAGGGATGACCGGCGAGCAACGCGCGGCGCATTACGTCGATTGCTTCGGGAAGTTGTTCTTCGAATGCTGCGAACCGTGCTGATCTGTCACGAGAGATCTTAATAAATGGCAATGCGAAACCCGCCAGCGCAGCAGCAACTGCCAGCACTTCGACACGCGAAAATATCCAACCTGCAACGCCGCAGGCCATTCCAAGCAGAATGGCGAGCAATACCAATCGGTAGGCCAGAATAGACTTGCCAGCCTGTTCGATCATGGAGATCAAGCCATCAAGTATAGGCAAAGATTCCAGTTGCCTCTCCCAGGGTGACAGCTTGTCAAGGTAGCGATCGCGCAATAGAGATTGAATAGCGTCGCCTGCACCAGCCTCGTCGATCTCGGCAAGACGCTGACGCAGGCGCTTTGCTACGCTGCGGTTTTCGCCAAATACGGGCACCACCAATCCCTGGGCGAGCAGCACCACAGCGATAAAAACCATCACTATAAATGCGGTATTGCTCTCAATACTCATAGCGCTAGTGTCCTATTCCGGGTAGCTCGAACAAAGACAAGGGAAGATCGATGCCTTTCGCTTTCAGTACTGGGTGAAAGGCGGGAACGACACCCGTTGCCTGAAGTTCACCAAGAATGTTTCCCTGCTCATCAATACCCTTGCGTTTGAAACCAAACAACTCAGACATAGTAATCACGTCACCCTCCATGCCGTTCACTTCCTGAATGCTTGTCACGCGGCGTTTTCCGTCTTCGTGGCGTTCAACCTGTACGACCACGTCAATCGCCGATACGATTTGTGCGCGGAGAGCATGGGTAGGAAAGTTAAAGCCGGTCATAGTGACCATATTTTCGATTCTGCCCAGAGCATCACGAGGTGTGTTGGCGTGCACGGTGGTGAGCGAGCCGTCGTGCCCGGTGTTCATGGCTTGAAGCATATCCAGCGACTCGCCACCACGAACCTCACCGACAACAATGCGATCTGGGCGCATCCGCAAGCTGTTGCGTACTAGATCACGAGCATTGATGTCGCCTTTGCCTTCGATGTTTGGAGGACGGGTTTCTAGACGGACCACGTGAGGCTGCTGTAACTGAAGCTCTGCAGAATCTTCAATGGTCACGATTCGCTCGTTGGGTGGAATAAAACCAGACATGATGTTTAGCATGGTGGTTTTGCCCGCGCCGGTACCGCCAGAGATCAAAATGTTTAACCGTGATTGCACGGTTCCCACTAGCACTTCTGCGACCTTGGCTGAAAGCGTGCCCAGGTTAATGAGGTGATCCATGGTAAGCATCTCTACCGCAAAGCGGCGGATAGATATGCTTGGCCCGTCAATGGCGAGCGGTGGAATTATGGCGTTTACACGTGAACCGTCTTCTAACCGCGCGTCTACCATGGGTGATGATTCGTCGATGCGTCGGCCAACGGCTGACACGATACGGTCGATGATTCCAAGTAGGTGGGCGTCGCTTGCAAATTGGGTTTGCGTAAGCTCGAGTCGACCTTTACGTTCTACAAATACTTGTTTCGCGCCGTTTACCAAAATATCGGAGACGGTTGGATCTTGTAGAAGGGGCTCGAGCGGTCCAAGGCCTAACACTTCGTCTTCGAGGGAAGCAATTACGCGTTTTCGTTGTTCGCTGTTTAGCGGCGTAGCCACTCCCGTTAGCAGGCTTCCACAGATTTCCCGGAGCTGTGATCTCGATTCGTTCAAAGGCAACGTATCGATCAGAGAAAGATCTATGGTCTCGAGCAGCTTATCGTGGAGCTCTAACTTAACCTCAAGCTCCATCTGGCTAAGCGCCGCTTCACCTTGTTCGTAAGTGCTTATAGGCACCGTTTCTAGTTGGCTGGTGAAGGTCGAAGGTCGGTCGCTGGCTACTTTGCCCTGCGACTTATCTTGCGCTTTCCCGATGGTTGGTTGAGATGTCGACGCCGGTGCACCTGTCAATTTTTGAAGAATAGTTGGCATGTTAGGTTCTCAACAAGCCGGAGAGTTTTCTACCGAAGAAACCACTGGGCGGAGGGGGGGACGCAGCGCCAAAGTGCACGATAAGGTCGCGTATTACCGCGGTCTGAGGTGAATTTTCCTGTTCACTATAAAAGGGTCGGCCCAACTCATTGCATTGCGATACCAGGTCAAAATCGTTGGGTATTGCAAATACAGGGTCTGACTTAACGACTCTTTTTACGTCCTTAATTTCGAGTGCTGCGTTCTTGTGATATCGATTAACTACCAAAGAGATGCGTTCTGGAGCAATGGTAAGATGTTGGCGCATCATTTCGAGTAGGCAGCTCGCCTGATGAATGCTCTTTAGATTCTGTTGCAGCACAATGACGATTTGTTGGGAGACCTCCAGAGTTGCAGCGCTAAGTGCGTCGAGTTGCCCGGGCATATCTACCACCAGCCAATCGTATTTGGCCGTGCCCATATCCAGGAATCTAGAGAACGGCTCATCTAGAAGGTCGCGATTTTGGATTTCAGTGGTGGCGTGTGCGCTTGCCAGGTCTACCCCGCATGAGGTCTCTGTGTAGTACCCAGACAGAGCCGTTACATCAATTTCTTCGATGCGCTCCAGTGCGTCTATCAGGCTATGCTCTGGTTCTTTATCGAAATACTTGGCGAGGCAAGAGTTTTGGAGGTCAAGGTCGATGGCGGCCACTCGTCCGGTCTGCTCTCCGGCCAGACCGGCGGCAAGGTTTACTGCAACGGTGCTGGCCCCGTTACCTCCGGCTGCGTTTACTACCGATACTATTGTGCTATCGGTGTTACGCGCGTGTTGGTCTGTTTCTGCGACTAGCTGACGCAGGGTGTCGGCCAGTTGCTCTTCGTCTGCATCGGCGCTCAGAAAATCTCGGGCGCCCGCTTGCATGGCGAGGCGCATAGTGCCTGGCTCAAGTTGGTCGCCGATCACAACAAGTGGCACTCGTTGGGTTGGGTTTTCTTGTGCGAGAGTCTCAAGCTCAGCAACCTGATTGTCTGTTACAACGAGCACTAGTATGTCGGGCACGGGCTCTACGCTGGTTAACGGGTTTGTGACACCGTTCGACAACACGTTGATCTGTGTTTCGTAGGGGCCAAGTTCTGCGATACGCGGTTGCAGGTGCAGCACGTACTCAGCAGATCTGCCTGCAATCAAAATTCGGGTCATCGATCTAGGTCTCCGCTTCGACTTGGGAAATTTGTATTAACCAAGTTAACTAACATGTCTGCAAACCATCTCGTGTGACGCCGAGGCTTTCGCGAGGCAGGGTGGTAGAGAAGCGCGGGGTGAAAAAAGACTGCATTGCACTGCTTAGGCCGGGAATAAGCAGCTCGTGCTCGAAGCCCTGAATTTCTACGCGAACGAATTCGATATTGCCGAAGCTGTTTGCTGGATTGCTAATCGCAGTACCATTTTCATTCAAGTAACTGACACTAATATTGGTGGTGGTTAGTCCAGGGACGACTGGTGAACTGTTGCCGCCGTTAGCGCCGCCGAGAATTGCTAATTCTGCAATGGCAGAATCATTAAGCTGGCATACCGCGGCGAGGCGAGCACCGCGTCGAGTAACTTCTTCGAGCGTGTTGTAGACAAACATTGCTCGGCCGGCTTCCAAAATAGTAAACAGCACCAGAAAGGCAATAGGTGCAACAAAAGCCAGTTCTACAGTGTAGAGCCCTTTCATGCGGCGTAGACGGCTGTGTAATGTTGCTGTGTATTCCGAGCGCATTCTCATAACACCCGCATAGTGATTTCGTTTTGGAAGACGAAGTTCGGGTTAATGTCATTGCCCAGGCCGAACGATTCGATGCTAAAAAACACCGGTTGGTAGGCGTAGTTGATGCGTACCGCTATGTCGCCACTGCTCGGAGATGTCACTGTTACGTTGCTAGCGGTCAGGCCGGGTAGGATCGGACTGCCGGTGCCTCCAATGTTTCCGAACACCACCAGATTTCGTACGCGGTTCATATCGCCCGCGTCAAAGGTTGCTATGCCTGTTGTACCCGCAGATGTGCGAGCAAGTTCGGCGGCGAAGCGGGCGCCATCTCTGATGGTTTTGGTCATGGAGTTGTACTGCATAAATCCACGACCGAGCTCTATAGTGGCAAGCAGCAAAAACAGGCAGACCGGCATTACAATGGCCAGCTCGGTCATCGCCAGACCGCCTTCGAGCTTTGGATTTTTGAGTAAATACTTACTCATTAGCTTGAGACCGTATTTGGGTCTTTGTAGAGCTGAATGATGAACGGTCCGTTGTCGTTATTTGGTTGTGCGCCTGGATTACCCGTTACACCACAACTATTGCCCACGAACTGGCCATAGACCTGTGACTCACTACCACTCTGCACAGCGGGTTGCAGCAAGTGAAAGCACAGCACGCCCAATAGCGGCACGGAGCCCTGGCCGTTTGTTGCGACGCTGCAATCGCCCACGGGTACGGCAACGGTGCGGCGCCCGAAAGCGCCAGGACCAGAAGGGGTGCCATCTAGCGGATTAAAATCGAAGTTGCCGCTCGATACGTCTGCTGCGTAGTCGTCGAAGTCATAGAGATTGTTTGCTTGTAGGTCAGCCTGGGTCTCTATCACGTTGCCGTTGAATGTGATTTGATCTGCGTTGGAGTCGTACTCAAGCCTGCTGTTGCCGGGAAGACCGCTATTTGCGGCTCTAACCACCACGTCAGGCGGATATATTGACTGACTATTACGCAACGGCCCGCTGTACTCTCCAAAGCGAGTATTGATCCCTTGAACAGTAGGACCTACCGTGTTGCCGGGTTCTGTGTTGATTTGGTCGTTGAGACCAACGCATGCGTCGAAGTCTCCCGCCATTGCTCTTCGGATGTCGGCGCCACCGGAATTACCATCGAGTCGAATGAGTTGGAAATTCCCAGGTCCGACGTCACTATTGTTTCTTGATGCTTTCAATACTTCAGGCTGGCGATCGACGTAACCGTAGAAGCCAGACGTGTCGCTCGGGTCGCCACACACCATCATTGGTGCGATGTTGCACACTTCTGTCAGTCGGGGGCTTGGTCCGGCAACAGCGGTGCTGGCGATTGTCACTTCAGAAAAACCGATGGCGCCCAGCAAGGTTGTTGGTACTTCGAAGCCAGTAGCCCTTACCCGCACATAGTTTGCAGGCGAGCTGCCAGGGTTAAAAGGTAGGAGTGTCCTGGAAAACTCCGCGCTTACCGTCATCTCTCCAGAATTTAGCGCTTGCAGCAGCAAGCCATTACCAGGGCTATTTGCGTTATCTAGAAAGCTCGCCTGTACTTCCTGTTGTGCGGCGGACGTGTCACCTATTGTTTGTGATAGTGTCTTTGCTGCAGATAGTGCCGCTGCGTCCAGAGAGTTTTGGAGTCGCGTATTTTGAGCCAGCATATTGCCACTGTCAGTACCCAATCCGGCTAGAACGACCATCCCGAACATCGCCACAGCGAAGAAGGCGAGTAATGCGCCTCTTTGCCGAACGCGCTGAATCAATACTTGTCTAAATTTGAGTCGGTGCATAGTTGTATCCTTACTGCCCTTGTCCCTGGCTAATTCCCAGGCCCTGCCCCGCGCCAATTTCAATCACCGGCTCTTGACTGTCTGAATCTGGCAGTGTTGGGTCTTGTCTGTAGGTTTCGAGCGCTCTTTCAACTCGGACAGCGTCCGTGGAGTCCACAGGATTCGGGTCAGGATTTGCTGAGACTTCTGGATGGGCTTGCTGGGCCGCTATCAATTGCCTGACTGAATTCCCAAAATCATCTTCAAGTGGCGTGGTTGCGCAGCCACTGACACTAGATAAAACCAGAGTGAACAGCGACGCTGTTGTGCGGTTTAGTGCTGAATTTTTCATAGCTTGTGTGTGTCCTGTTGTGTTCTGATGTTTCTTGGGTGCACTAGCCATCAATACTGTGGCCAAATTCAGACTCAACACCGCCTTCTTCGCGGGGCGACCGACTGCGTTTCTTGCGCCCCTCGGTGCGGCCTAACAAATAGAATTCCAAATCGCTCGGCTCTACGAATTTGTCTGTAGGTAGCCGGATGTCCTCTGGCGCTATTGGTTTTGCAATATGTGGGGTTACCAGAATAACCAATTCCGTTTCATTGCTAAGAAACTCCTGGCTTCTGAACAGAGCGCCAAGAATCGGAATCTCACCCAAGCCTGGAAACTTGGTCACGACTTGCCGCAAGTTTTCGTTAATCAAGCCGGCGATGCCGATGGTTTGACCTTCGCGCAGCTCCACCATGGAGTTGGCGGAACGCTTTATTAGTGATGGAATTATGAAAGAAGCAGATGCGTCTTCCGAAGAAACTCCAATGGTGTTCGCGTTCACTAATTCGCTCACCTCGACGCCCACTTTGATATTGATAGTTTCAGAGTCGAGTACTAGTGGGGTGAACTGCAGCGCCACGCCAAATTCCTTGAATTGAATGCCCACACCGTTGTCGCCATTGGGGACGGGGATTGGAAATTCACCGCCTGACAAAAATTTTGCTTCTTGACCGGTAAGCGTTGTCAGGGTTGGTTCGGCGAGAATTTTCGCCATGCCGTTCTCTTTCGCGGCATCAAGGGCAAAGTTGAACAGAGTAGTGTTCGACAGAAAGCTGGTGAAGAGACCTTGGTTTTCGATTTCTAGCGGATTCGGCAAGAATTCGTCTACAACGGGTCCGATCGGAGATATCTCCCCACCAAACACGGGAATTCGCGCATCACCTTGATTCAAAATGGCGTCAGGAAATGTAGCCCCGCCATTTACACCGCCAAATGTCCATTGGCTGTTGGCCGTATTGATTAGATTGAACTGGGCATTGATTCGTTTTAATTCGGAGCGTGCAATCTCGGCGATTTTAACAACCAGCATGACCTGCTGGCCGCCGCTAACTTCCATCATGTTTATGACACCGCCAACAGATTTGTCTTCGCGTCTCGAGGCTTCACCCTGCTCAAATTGTGCGGAACCTTTGCTAGTTTGAATTTGCGCAAGATAAGCGCGGGCAGTTTGGAGGGCGGCTTCCATAGCTGTAATGCTCGACACGCGCCCGCGCAACATAATTGAACGTTGTACGGAGTGAACTTCAATGGGTTCATCGGGCAACAGGTGATAGAGATTGCTCTTGAGCGACTCGATATCGTGAGCAACCTCAACGCTTACTGTGCCGATCAGCCGATCGTTTCGGTCCCATAGGTGAACGTTGGTTGTACCCAGATCTTTACCTAGCACGTAGAGCTGTGAGGCTCGAACGATTAGGATGTCAGCAATATCAGGGTTACCGATAGACACTCTCGATGCGGGAACGCTGAGTGCCAGCACGCGTGACTTAAAGAGGGGGACTGTGAAGTTCTCGATGCCGCCCCCGCCTAATGGCGCGCCTTCTACTGTTCCAGTGACGGCAGCCAGGCTGCTGGGGGTTCCCCCGATACTAAGCATCGCGAAGAGTACTGCTGCAATAGTCCTAATTTTCATCTCTTCCCTCTCTACCCTTTTCTATCTCTTTAGATCTTTGTCTTATGCTTATCGACACGTGTGCCACGTATCACTTGAATTGTTGTGCTAGTGGCGACTTGTGGCGCCCTCACAACTTTTTTAACGACAGGTGCCTCAGGAATCTCTTCTACAACCGCTACTTGCTCGTCGAGCGGGTTTCGGAGTGTGAGTTGAATTTCGCCCTCTGCTTTGGCCTTGACAAGTATCAGCGCCTGGTCTGGATTTAGTTCCAGAGTGACCGCGCGAACGATAAGTGGCGCGTTTTCCTCAATTGCTGTACTTTGATCAACGGCTAGAACCTTGATGTTGTGCAAGATGGTGTCTGTCGTTGCTTTGGTGTTGCGGCCTCCGCGAATACCAATCACATCTACTTTGTTGCCTGGCAACAAAAAGCCTGCCACGCCGATAACATCGTTAACGCGAACGGTGACTGCGCGCATATTGGATTCGACCAGGGCGGCCAATGTGCTGCCCAGCTCATGCTGGGCAAGTTTTGACTTCAGCAGTACCTCGCCTGGCTCGATAGCTACCCGCGCAACTTGCCCTTCAACCAATTCAACCTCGCTGTAAGCGTTTTCGGGAACCATGTCGGTAGGGAACTGCCGGACCTGTAGATGGCGGGCAGCTACTTTGGTGCCGTAAGGAATAGGCAGAGCTGCGGCTATTACCGGCAGTGTGTCAATGGTGTCGCCGCCGACGTTCAGCCGGTTGTCGAGCCAGTTACTCGCGCCCATCGCGGCTACTGTGCCTAACAT
>CAZSYU010000120.1:0-11096 GCA_964611345.1 uncultured Pseudomonadales bacterium | reverse complement strand
GACTAACCTTATGCGCGTGAAAAAATACTAAACTAGCGGGCCATGACGAATCCCGAGACCCTTACGGAGCAGCGCGCTTTGCGCACCGAGCAGGACCTGACGGCTGAGCCTACTCCCTGGCGGGGCGCGAACCTGTTGGCGGCTGGTTTGACGTTGTTGTTGGCGTTGTGGGTGGCTCATCCTGCCTTTGCCTTGGGCATCGGTGCTGTTCTGGCACTGGTGGCCAATGCCGAACTCGTCCCCGGGTCGTCGAAGTGGGGTGCGCGCTTCCTGCAGAGTGCGGTGGTGTTATTGGCCTTGCGGCTCGACATTGCCGAAGTGACTGCGGTGAGTGGCCAGTATCTGCCCTTGGTGGCGGGCTATGTGATTCTTACGATTATTGGTGGCCTGGTATTAGGCCGTTTGCTCGCCACTGGAAAAACCGAGTCCCAGCTGCTGTCGGCTGGCACCGCCATATGCGGTGGTACAGCGGTTGCTTCGCTTGCGCCGGTGCTTGGTGCCAGCGCCAAACAGATTGCGCCGGTGCTTGCATTAGTGTTCTTGTTAAACGCGGTGGCGATAGTGGTGTTGCCCATTGTTGGTGCGGCACTGGATATGTCGCAGAGTGCATTTGGATTATGGGTAGCGCTTGCGGTGCACGACACTAGCTCGGTCTTGGGTACAGCGGCGGCCTACGGCAGTGAAGCCCTTGAGCTGGCCACCACCGTAAAATTGGGTCGCACACTGTGGCTAATTCCGTTGCTGGTGCTGTGGGGTGCCTTTGTGAGCCGCGATGGCAGTCGCGGCAAGCTTAGTGTGCCTAACTTTGTGTTGCTGTTTGTTGTGGTCGCGACCCTCAATGGCATGTTAACCCTGCCAGCAGAAGTGGCTAGCGTTGCCGGCAGCCTGAGCAAATGGCTGCTCATAGCGGCGTTGTTTTGCATTGGTCTCGACATGCGTCGCGCTACCTTGCGCAGTATTTCGCCGCGGTTGCTTGGCCATGCACTGGGGTTATGGTTTTTGGTGTTACCGATAACCTGGTATTTTGCACAGCGATTGACCAGCTAGCGAACCTCGTGTTGTTTGAGCACTGCACTCACCACCAATAACATCAATAGTGCACCAAGGCAGCCGGCTATGGCCGTGTTGTACGACCCGGAATAGTCCCGCGAAAAGCTGAATAAAAACGGACCAATCGCGCTGGCAAGCACCGCCACGCTGGTGCTAAGCCCGCTGATTTCGCCAAGGTGTTTGGGGCCAAAGAAACGTATATAGGCCAGATTCGACAACACTCCCCACAGTCCTCCACCGACGCCAAATCCGCCGACAAGCAACCAGTAACCCCAGTTGTTATCGAGGTGTAAAAGCCCCCATGCACCGATGGAGAAGCTGGTCAGCATGATAAGCAGTAACGGTTGCAGGCGCGTGCGGTCCGCGACAAAGCCGCCCAAAAAATTCGTGCTGGTCGAAACGATGGCCGAAGGTATGAAGTAAGCGAAAGCTTCCATGCTGCTGCGGTTGGCCTCGGCAAAGATGTCTACGATGTGAAAAGTTAACGCGGTGCCAAACAGCGCGTGAACGGCGATACCTGCGGTGTAAATCCAGAACACCGGGTTGCGCCGGGCCTCGTTGAGTGTTGCGCTGTTGGGCTCTGGAGCGCTCTCTGTGGGCGCGAGTGTTGCGCCATCAACGCGCAGACCGCACTCCTGAGGAGTGTTGCGTACAAAGACCAGGGCAACGATGGGAAAAATCACACCGACCACTAATGCCATGGCAAACAGCGCACCGCGCCAGCCAAACAACACAATGAGTTGCGCCAGCAAGAGCGGTGCAATGGAAAAACCCAGTGAGACGAATAAACTTCGTATGCCGCCGACCATACCGCGGCGCTTTTCAAACCAGACCAGCAGCAGGTTGCGGGAGGCGCTGGTGAGTACACCCTGGCCGGTGAAGCGGACACCGAAGTAGCCGAGAGTAATCAACACAAAGGCAACGCTCGCGGCATTTTCTTGTCCTCCAAGCAGCGCGCTGAAGCCGTCGATGGTGGCCAGAAAAGCGACGCAGGCGCCAAGCGCGATACCAGCGCCGCTGATCATGAGCCGTGCACCTACCCGGTCATAAACCCGGCCGGCACGGGTGAGCAACATGGCGGAGGTGGCGGTACCTATTAAATAGGCGATCGAGAGTTCGACCCGGCTTAGCCCAAAGGCGGCAACAAAAGACTCGGTGAATACGCCCATGCCCATGGTTTGCCCGGGAATGCTAAGCAGAAAGCCGATCGTGGACAGAACCAGAATGACCCAACCGTAGTAGAACGGTGAATGACGTACATCAAAGGGCCAGCGTGGTGAGAGCGTGGAGGTGGTCGTCAGATCTGCAGGAGGCTGCGTTATGGCCACTTGCCCCAGCGGGCGTTATAGCCGCGTGTATCCACATGCACAAATGGCCCGTGGTTTGGAGTGGCCGCGTAGATACCGATGCCAGCCTGCTGTGCCTCGGGGAGGGTGGCTATGAGTTGACCCAGTAGCTGTGCGTCTTGCAAGGACACCACGCCATCGCCGTTCAAGTCATCCATAAAACCATCGTCGTCTGAGTCGACATAAATGTCGGCGGCGTCCCCGTAAATGTGCCGACTGTAGGCCACATTACCGAGCCCCGCATTGTACAAAGGGGTGCGGTAACCTGATAACACTGACAGTGTTGTTAGTGGCACGCCCTTGCTTTGCAGCAAAGTCACGATGTTTTCAAGCATCACGACCAAGGGGCGTTGAATGACAACGTAGCGCGGCCAGTCGGACTCTTGTTTGCACAGGAACTGACTGAGCTTAAAGTGATTGGATATATGTTCGCTGTGATTGTGTTCGTCAACTTCCACCAAGCCTCGAGGGTAGGGGTATAGCCGTGGCTTTGGTGCGGTTTTGGGATTGGGGTAGGTGCCAATGCGGTAACCCGATTGACTCTGTTGGCCCACATAAGGCTCGGTGACTAACAGCTGCACAGATTTGGTGGCCCCTTCTACGTCGGTTAAATGCAGGGGATAAACGCCAGCTTTCTTGGGTGCCGTGATCGACCACCTATCATCAGTTAACTGCCGGATGCCGATATTGGTACCAAATACGGCGATCACAGTTTCACCATAGGTACTCAGGTTAAGCACCTCGCCTGGCAGAGCGGTGGCTGGGGTGATCTGTTGACCTGAGATCAGACCGTTGATATCGATCTTAAAACTGGCATGCGCAGCGTAGCTTGCGCTTAGCAACCAGGCGCAAAGCGTGAATGTAAGAAGTACTCGAATTGGCTGGATAGCGTTAGCCAGGGCGACGACCGAGGGCCGTGGTTGTTGCGGCAGCAGTGGTTGCTGCGGGCTGCTTGTTTGATGTTTTCTCGTTGTAGCGCGCAAGCAACTGTGCCACCAATGTTGGCGACGCTGCTTCTTGTGCTGCTGTGTGGCGCGCGTCGTGACCATAGATGTCCGGGTGGAAGTAAACCCTGTCATTATCAACCGAGGCGGTAAAGTACACCAGGTACACAGGCAGGGTCTGTTTTAATTTTATGTGTTTTTGTTTGTTTCCTGTCATCGCCCGGGCCACGTTCTTGTGGTTCCAGCCGCGGTCCCAAGCCAGTACCGCAGCGGCGAGAGCGTCGGGCTTTTGGAGGCGTACACAGCCGTGGCTAAAGGCGCGTTGCGGTTTGTTAAACAAGCTCTTCACATTGGTATCATGCAGGTAAATTGAGTAGCGATTCGGGAACATGAATTTCACTTCGCCCAGCGAATTATTCCGCCCAGGGCGTTGCCGAAAACGGTACTTGAAGTTCTTGGCGGTAACGCTATCCCAATCGATTTGGCTCGCCGCGATGGGTTTCTTGCCCTGTAATACCTCGAAGCTTTTTTTGGTGAGATAACTCGGGTCAGCCTTAACCTTTGGCAAGATTTCACCGACCGAGATGTTCCGGGTCGGGTACCAGTACGGGTTGAACACGATGTGGTCGAGTTGGTCATGCATCATGACCGTCGGCGACCTGCGCTTGCCAACAATAACCCGCATGTCGAGAATTTCTTCGCGCTCGATTTGTAACCGCAGTTGATACTCCGGCACGTTTACCCAGATGTGGTTTGCGGGCATCACTTTTGGCATGAGACGCCAGCGATCAAGGTTTAGTTCTAATTGACGGATACGATCTTCGACGCTGACATTAAGTGCGGCACGGGTACTTTTGCCCACTTTGGCATCGTCCTTTAAACCGTGCCTGAGCTGGAAGGCGCGAACCGCAGCTGCAAGTTCGGCATCGTAGAAGTGCTCGGGTCTGTAGGGCGTGGTCGCATCGTAGGCTGCATAGTCAGGAATGGGCTCACGCAGAGCGACTGACTGTGCTTTGGGTTGGTCAAACTCCGCGGTTATGCTGAGACGCTCACGCACTACGGCGACTCGAGGGTCGACATCCCCAGGTTGAAGCATTGTACCGGCCTTGTTGCGTGGT
This sequence comes from uncultured Pseudomonadales bacterium, assembly GCA_964611345.1. Lineage (GTDB taxonomy): Bacteria > Pseudomonadota > Gammaproteobacteria > Pseudomonadales > Azotimanducaceae > JALZVT01. Next base: position 6,638 of record CAZSYU010000120.1, on the reverse strand, counting down.
ACTTCGGGCCAACCTCCATGCGCGGCAATTTTCCTGTGGAGCGCTAAAGCTGCCTGCAGTTTTTCATAGTCAGAGTGCTGTGGTTCGATGGAGGCCAGAAACTTCGCGACCCGGTTGGTTGTGATCGAGCGATGCAGCCCCTTTAGCACGCCAGCCTGCAGTTGCGACTGCATGGTTGCGCCGCCTGCAGAGACGTACTTGGGGTCGTGTTTGTTTTTAAACGCCTTGGGCTGCAAGCCTTGTAGAAGATCAACAGCGTAGGTGTCCAGCGCCGCGGTTAACAGTTCGTTGAAGCGTTGTTCGGCTTGTGTGTCACTGTTGTCGCTTGCCAACTGCTGCGCCAGTTCGGTCAAATATTGCAGGGCGTAGCGGGCAGGTGGTAAACCGTGCTCAGGACTGCGCTTAAGTACTGCCATGGCCTCGAAGGCCTGGTTATTAAGGCGCCCTTGATCGCTCCATACCAACTGGTTTTGCTGAGAAGGCTGCGAAGCGCTGGCAGACAGGCCCATCGCGCCGCTAAAAACGGCACAACCCAATGCCATGGCCAGCGAACGGCCACGCATAAAACGTTGAATACTAGATCGGATCCCAGGTCCCGCCGGCCGTGAGGCGTGCGAAGGGTGGAACACCGATGACACTAAACTGCAGCGCATCGACGGCTCTCAAATATCAGTGACTACAGTGGAACGCGGGCTTCCACACACGCGTTTACTTTAGCCTTCTCCCAGCCGCAGGATGTTATGCGCTTGTTAAAGCATTTTCTTACGACTGTTTACAGATATTCTGAAAAAATAGTCACTTGTGTCCATTTTCGGATATTTTTTAAGTATGCAGGAGCCACAAAAGTGGCGCCTTGCGAGACCCATCACAGTTCTTCGAAGGGCCGGATCACAATGTCGATGCGACGATTCTTTACCCGTCCTTCGGCAGTTTCGTTGTTGGCTACTGGCTGTGATTCACCATAGCCCACCGAGCTGATGCGCAAGCTGTCCATGCCGGTCTCATTGACCAGGTAATCCTTGATGGCGGCAGCGCGGGCTTCACTGAGTGCGAGGTTGGCCGTGTCACTGCCAAACGAGTCTGTGTGACCTTCGATGGAGAGCGTAGAGCGGGGGAACACGTCTGCTGATGCGCGCAACTTCTGCAGCAGTTCTGTGTGCTCGTTCTTTAACTCCGAGGCGCCGCTGTCGAAGGTCAAACCCACCATACGCAAAATGACATCGTTGCCCTGACGGAGTACCTCCGCCTCCGTGAGCAGGTAGCTGTTTTCGATTTCTGCGAAGCGTTGGCGATGTTCTTCCTGTTTTTGCAGGATCGCATTCAGGCTTTGCACCGCCGCGGCCTCACCGCCCAGTTTCTTGTTGAGTTGGGTAACTTCGTCGTCCAGTGCAGCCACCTGCGCTTCCCGCTCACCAAGATCCTGTGCAAGCCGTTCTACCAGGGCATTTTGATCGTTAACCTTCGCGATGAGCGTGTTTATGGCAGCGGTCTCGCCGTTATCGAAGTACAGCGGTGCGTCAACGACGTCACCCAACCGGCGCAGTGAATTCTCCCAGCTCAGCAGCACATCTTCGGTAGTGCGATCGCCTTTGCGTACGTCAGCTCCAATGCCGGCCAGATAGATGGCGTGATAGGCCTCATGCTTGGCCTGCCGAGCGGTATTGCGAGCCCTATCGGTGTCGTAGCGGTCTTGTTCGAGCTGCTGCTCTGCTTCGTTCAACAGGGTGGTAGCGGTGGCATAGGTCTTGGGTGCGTAGCGTTCGGCACGCAGCTTCTTCGCTTCGCTGAGCAGATTTCTGGTGTCGTCGAGGAAGCTCGATTTGATCGCGCTAAGTTCGCCGGCGCGAAATTTCTCTTCTGCGCTTGTAGCGTATTCCAGGGCACTTTTTTCGCGCCCGGCTTCGAGTCGCTGGGCGGCCTCAGCCAGAGCGACTTCACCCGCCTTCCAGTCGTCTGCGGCGTGTTGCTCGGCGTTGGCTTCCACCGCGGCCGCGCGCGCAACGAGGGCTGGTGCGAACTGCTGGCTGGCGAGATTGGCCGCTTTGCTTGCCTGGGTAAAGCCTTCGCTGGCGCGGCGCAAGTTTTTCCTGATGGCGTCCAGGCTCGCTCCGTCGGCCAACAGTTCTTCGGCCTTCTTGTAACGTTCGCTGGCCTCGGCATATCCGGTGGGAGCCAACAGGCTGGCGCGCGCCGCATTCGCAGACTTAAGGGCACTGCTTGCATCTGCAAACAGCGTGGTCCGGACATCGTTACCCGACTCTGCGGCCATTGCTGCGGAGGACACTGAAATGGTGCCCACCAGCGTCAGTGTGCAGATCAGCAGCTTTGTGAGTTGCAGCCTTTTGTTCCGCCGCTGGGCTAACTGGAATAAGTCGTCGAGGGGTTGGAATGTTAAGCGAGTAAACGTTCGCATGGATTGATCCTGTACCTGTGGAGGGTGAATTCTCTGGTTTGTTGCGGCCTAACGCAAACCGCGTGCGCTGGTACATGCGCTGGTACATGCGCTGGTACAATGAGGGATGTTGCAAACGCTGAAGACCCTAAGCGCCGCGCTGGCTGCATTTGATGGCGGTGAGCCCGTAGCGGAAGATGCGCTGGATCTCCTGGGTCTCGCTATTGCGAGTCTGGAGAAGCTTGAGATTGCGCAGCTCGACCCCGCGTTGTGTCAGGTAGCTGTACTTGGACCCACCCAGGCTGGCAAGAGTACGTTGGTCAACCTGTTGGTTGGGTCGGAAGTCACCACGGTAAGTGCGCTTGCGGGCCATACCCGACATGCTCGCGGGGCAGCCCTTGGGGTCGCAGACGCGGTGCTGCAGCGCATTGCGGATGCGCTGTCCCCAGCCCAGCGAGTGAACGCCGCGGAACTGTTGCCCGACAATCTCGACCAATATTCATTACTGTCTGTAGGCGAAGCTGCCTTCCGGGACGCAACCCAAGCGGCGGGTCCTGTGGAGCAGGACAGCTCGGTGATTGTGTGGGATACCCCCGACTTTGATTCGCTGGCGTCAGACACCTACCGGCGCGCTGTACTGGCCATTGCGGGTCTCGCTGATGTGATCATTTTGATCGTCAGCCGAGACAAGTACGGCGACATGGCTGTCTGGGAGCTGCTTGAGCGAGTGGCACTACTTGAACGACGTTCCCTGTTTGTTGTTAACAAGGTCGACGCGTTCAACTGGGAAGAGCTTCGCAGCCATGTTCTGGCGACTCAAACAGAACGTTTGCAACGCCAGCCGTTTGCCGTGGCGCATATGGAGCACACGCCGCCAGGTCAGGTGGTGGATGGTAAAGAAGTACTGGCTGCACTCGGAGAACTCAAACCCGTTGGGCCCGCGCAGATTCGAGCGAGTGTCGGTGCACTAATGGCGCAGGGGATGCCGGCATGGCTTGCGCCTCTCAAGGCAGAAGAGACGGCCACCAGCGCCTACCTTGCGCAGGTTGCGGAGCGCCGCGCAGAATTTTTGGCGTCGTATCGGCGTGACTATCTGGCTGACGCAGAACGCTACGACACCTTTCAGCGATTGCTGGGTGAATTATTGATCTTGCTGGAAATACCAGCACTTGCGCGCACCATGGGATCGGTACGCCGGGTGGTCACCTGGCCGGTGCGGAAGCTGTTTGGCAGCAGGCAGCAAGAAAGTTCGCTCGGCAGAGAGCCGGAGCTGTTGGTAGAAGGTGCGGCGCACTTGTTGCTTGGGTTGCGTATGGGTGCGCTCGAAGCACAAGAGCCTGACCCCTTCTGGACACGTGTTGCACAGCGCTTGAGTGCGCAGCACGACGACTTGCTGGAAGCTTTTCAGGACGCAGCAGAAACCCACCACGATGCCTTTCAGGCCAGTGTCGCGAGTGCGGCCCAAGAGCTTTATCAAAACCTGCAAGAAACACCCGCGCTGTTAAACAGTCTGCGCGCAATCCGAGCCAGTGCCGACACAGCCGGTGTCATTGTGGCGCTGCAGACGGGCGGTATTGGCCTGGCCGACCTGGTGCTTACTCCTGTCATGCTATCGCTTACCACCACGCTCACTGAATCGGCGGCGAAAACCTACGTTGACAAAGTAGTGAGTGACTTGCAGGAAGAACAGTACAATGCCGTTGCCGACATGTTTGACGCTGGCCTTGGGGCGACGCTCACCAAGCACGCGAGCGATCCTGAGTTGCTGGCTTTTGGGCAACTGAATGTGCAAACCATTGAGTCGTTAGCTAATGAGTTCTGAGGTTTCTACTCCAGGTGGGCAGCTTGCAAACCAGACCGATGCGGCAAAGGCGTGGGCGGTGCGCGCGCAGGAGGCCGGTTGGTTGAGCGACGCGGCCGTGCTGGATATCACGGGGTTGTCTGGTGCCACTTCGGCTGACCTTTTTGCGCCAGGGGTCGATAGCGCGAGCAAACCCTTGGTGGTTGCGCTGTTTGGTGGCACCGGGGTTGGCAAAAGCAGCGTACTCAATCGGCTGGTGGGTGAAAACATTGCCAAAGTGGGGGTTATTCGACCCACGTCGCTTGAGGCAACGGTTTATGTGCACGAGGCGATCAACTTTTCGACTCCCGAGCAGGCTGGTTTTCAGCGCGCGGCCCACCAGGACGATCGGCGCCGTCACATTGTGTGGGTTGACATGCCGGATGTTGACAGCACGGCGGCACACAATCGCGATCTGGTGCTTGGTTTTCTGCCCTTTGTCGACGTTTTGATCTACGTCGTTAGCCCCGAGCGCTACCGCGATGAAGCACCCTGGGCACTGTTACGTGAACACGCCGACCGCTGTGCGTGGGTGTTTGTTATGAACCAGATTGACCGGGGTAGCGCGGAACAACTTGTAGATCTGGAGCGGGCAGTGAACGCGGCTGGCTTTGCCGACCCCGCGCTATTTGCGACCAGCTGTGCTCCTCATCTTTTACGAGAGGGGCAGCCAAAGGGACAGAGCGTTGCTGCGGATCAGTTTGCGCAGCTTGCAGATTTTGTCGATTCACTGGCGGCGGAACACGTGCGGCAGGCGTTGCACGAAGAAGGGCGGCAGGCGCGACTATCTCTGTTGGGTCAGCAGGTGCAAACCCTGTCTGCCGATTGGCCAGCTCAGGGTAACGAGCAACAGACGCTTGCAACTCTGTGGGCGGCGCGGTCGAAGTTGTTGGCAGCTGAATTACGCGACGATCTGGTGGAGCGGCTTGCGCCTGTGGCGGCGCGCATGGCCGCTGGCGAGGCGGCGGCTCCAGGAGAGTTGTGGGACGCCTGGGCGAGCGACCGGGTAAAAGATGCGTTGGTGGGCTTGCAGGTAGACGCCCGTGAGCGGGGCTGGCGAGGCGCTGATCTAAACAACATTACGGATGCCCAAGATCCTGACCTCGGAGCGCGCGCGGATGGTGCGTTGCGCGACTCGGTGCGCGCATCTTTGGCAAAACCTGGCAACGCCTTGCAGCGCGGTGTGTATGCGGCCTGTGATTGGTTGCTTTATGCGCTGCCCCTCGCGGCCACTCTGTGGACAGCCTGGTATGTGGTCAGCGGTTTTATAGATGGCGCAACCGGTGCCGGTGATTTTGTAGCAAACGGGTTTGCCATGAACGCCCTGTTACTCATTGCGCTGGCAGCGGGATTGCCGTGGCTGTTGCGCAAGGTGGTAGAGCCGTCACCGCGCAAGGCCGCTATGTTGGGGGTGCGGCGTGGGTTGGATGCTGTGCTTGCCGATATTGAGCAACGTGCCAGTGAGCACGTCGCACAGTGTGAAGCAACGCTTGCCGATTTGCTTGCGCAGCGCGAAAAAATTGTTGGCGCTACATTTCCCGCAGAGGCCGGGCAATCCGGGAGAGCGCAGAAAGTGCGCGAAACCAACAGTGCCGACAATCAGCTCACGGCTCGTTTGCGGCGCAACTGATAGCACACATCTACTGTGTTGCTGTGGCGTTTCAGCTGTGAGCGAAATCCTCAGGGGTGTTGAAATTGGCGAATGCTGCTGCATCCGAGCGTGGCAGTTCTGCCGCCTCAAGCTGCGTAAGCCAGCCCCCCACCGAGCGATCACCGCGCTGCAAATAGGTGCTGAGGCCAGGCAACACAGCCGCGCTCACTAACAACGGCAGCGGTTGCCGTCGCTCCAGGCGCACGCAACTTGCGCTCGCCGCCTGCTGTCTACAACAGGATTTAAGTGCGGCGGGTAGGTCTTCTGGTAACAGCGGTGCATCACCCGGAATCACATAGAGCCACGCACTGCGCAGGTGGGCGCTTGCGGTTGCGATGCCAGCCAGCGGTCCGAGCAATTTATCACGAGCAAACCCGGACTGGGCAGGAGCGTCGGCAAAGACAGGGTGACCAAAGCTGCGGTAGCGCGCCAGATTGCGATTGGCGGAGATCAGTACCGGCATACGGGCCGGCAGCCTTGCCAGTGCATGCTCAAGCAGTGGTTTCTCTCGCCAGGATTCGAGGGGTTTGTCGACGCCACCCAGACGCTCGCCAGCGCCACCGCAGAGTATGAGCGCAGTGATGTCGTCGATATCATGGGTATTGGCGGAAGCTGGATTGGCCGCTGTCATACCACCTAGCCTAGCGTTCATATTCGGTTAAGCCCAGCCTTGTACACTGTGGTCAGGATTTACTGCGGGTTGATAATCCCGGGATCGATCCTCAGTGGGATAGATAGTGGGATAGATAGTGGGA
>CAZSYU010000119.1:0-11209 GCA_964611345.1 uncultured Pseudomonadales bacterium | reverse complement strand
CCTTGCCGTCTTCGTCGCAAATATGGATGACCCCAATAATGGGTTTGCCCACCGTACCCGGGTTAGCTAGCCATTCCTGCGGGTTGGCGTGGGTAAAGCCGTTGAGCTCGGTGCCGGCGTAGTACTCATTGATGATGGGTCCCCACCAATCGAACATCTGTTGTTTGATGCCCGCAGGGCAGGGGGCAGCTGCGTGGATGGCCACCTTGTGGCTCGATAAATCAAACCCTTCACGTTGCTCCACCGGCAGTTTGAGGATGCGGGTAAACATGGTCGGCACCCACTGGCTGTGGGTGACCTTGTAATCCTGAATGGCCTGCAGGGCGCCGGTTTCGTCAAACCGCGGCATCATCACCACCGTGCCGCCCAGGGCCTGCACAGCCGTGGAGAAACCAATGGGGGCAGAGTGGTAGAGCGGCGCAGGAGACAGATAGACAGAGTGGCTATCAAACCCCCAGAGCATGCTTAAAAGGGCGCCGAGCGGACCGGCGTCGTCATCAATCATGGTGCCTGACAGAGGTTTCTTGATGCCCTTGGGGCGGCCCGTGGTGCCCGAGCTGTACAACATCGTTGCACCAGCGGGTTGTTCTGCAAGGTTGGTTGCGGGCTGATCTGCTGTGGCGCTTTCGTAGGCTTCGAACCCTTCCACAGTGCCGTCAACCATCAACCAGTGATCGCACCTGGTTGCGTACTGGGGCAGGTGGGCGGCTACCTCGGCGAGGTGGTGTGAGGCGACCACCAGTTTGGCTCCGCAGTCTGTGATTATGTAGCCCGCTTCCTCATCGGTGAGGTAGCGATTGACTGTGGTGAGATAAATACCGGAGCGCAGAGCTGCCCACACGACCTCGAAGAAGCGCAGATTGTTCTCCATGAAGATCGCCATGTGATCGCCCGGCCGCATCCCGCGTTGCCACATGAGCTGGGCCAACCGATTCGAGCGCTCGTTTAACTCACGATGGGTCAGAGTTTCGCCCGTGGCCGAGTTAATAACCGCGGCTTTATCTGGAGTCTCTACTCCCCAATGGCCTGGATACATCTAAAGCTCTCCCTCATAAATCTGGTCGCAGAAAGCTTACACCAGACTCAGGTCTCGTCGTCACAATCAAGCTCAGCGAAAGTCACCAGATCTTCCACCACCATCTGGCCGGTCAGGCTTTCAAGTGTGGCGTTATCGTCAGCGAACTCGGTGAACAGATGGCGGCCGGACAGGATGGTGTTGCTGGTGTAAATGTCATCGTATTGCTGGCTCTGGGCAAGTGGTACCTGGCAGTCCATAGCGCCATGGTAGATCAGCGCCTGCGGGTCTTCGCTACCCAGGTAGACGAGGGGGGATGCCTGAATAATAGGGTTCAAATCATCGCAGCTTGCGAGCGCAGTCTCCCCGGCGTCGGGTTCCTCACAACCGAACAGTTGCCGCACGGCAGCGGCATCGAGTCTGGGTGCGTCCTGCCCCGCGCACATGGTGGCGAGGGCAGCGTTGTCGTCCAACAGCGATTCCAGATCGACCGCGCCACCAAGGCTAATGAGTAGATCGAGGTTATCCGGCTGGTTGGCGTTGGCTTCGGGCTCAAATTCGGTGATGCCATTGCTGGTTGCAGCGAGTGCTGCGAGGTGTGCTCCTGCCTGATCACCGCCAATGAAATATCGATTGGGGTCAATCCGGTACCCGGCGGCATCATTTTGGGCGCGTAAAAACCGTACGGCGGCCTTCACGTCCTGAATTTGCGCGGGCCATGCAGCAGTGCCTGCGCCGCGGTAACTGACGGTTGCGTAATGCGCGCCCAGCCGCGCAGCGATATCCTGTGCCTTGGAAGGCGCATCAGTGACGCCAATTTCACTGGCCCAGGTGTCGCCGGTAATCCAGATCAATACGGGCCGATTCACGGTGTCCGATGCAGCAGCTGAATCAAAAAAGCGGAGCATCTGTTGGGCTGATTCATCGCCATAAGGTTCTTGCGCGCGGGCACTGATCGCAGCGGTCGGGTAACAACTTAGATCCAGGGTGGCGTCGCCGGGATCAGGCGTTGAGTCCGCGGTTTCCTCGTCAGGGTTATCGCGCGCCGGACAGAGCCCAAAACAACCCCGGTCGCTGCCGCCGCAGCCTGATAGCAGCAACGCCCCAAGCAATGCCAGCAGGGTGGTTTTGTAGGTATTACTCATTTTACAAGCTTCGACAAAAACGCGACTCTAGGTGGCTGTAATCATAGCCCATACAAGCTGCAGGAGCCGTATATGAGCCAGCCAGGTGATTCGACAAGCGATGTGCTGTACGAGGAACGGGACGGTATTGCCATAATCTCGATTAACCGGCCGCACAAGAAAAACACCCTCACCGAGTCTGTGGTTGAGGGCATTGCCAGCGGTATTGATAGGGCGCGTCGGTCCGCCGCCGTGGCGGCCATTGTGTTGCGCGGCGTTGGCGATACGCTCACCGCGGGTTATGACCTTACTGACGGCGGTCGCTGGGATATGCCGTATGGCGCAACGACGCCCAAGAGCAGAGCGGGGGCCTGGGACCCGGTGCGTGACCAGCAATTTATGGGCAACAATGTACGTCGATTTATGAGCATCTGGGAGTGTCCCAAACCGGTGCTGGGTGAGATAAAGGGCTGGGCGATAGGCGGTGCCACGGATCTCATTTTGTGCTGCGATCTTCTGTACATGGCAGAGTCGGCCCACATCGGCTACGCCCCCAGTCGTATTTATGGCACGCCAACCACAATGATGTGGGTGTATCGATTGGGCCTTGAGCACGCGAAACAGTTTTTACTCACGGGCCGCGCCATTGACGCGCAGACGGCGGCGCGTATTGGTCTGGTGTCCCAGGTTGTACCCGACGACCAACTGGCAGACGCCATCGAAACAGAGGCGATGCGTTTTAAACACATCCCGGCAAATCAGCTTGCTCTTAATAAACTGTTGATCAATCAGGCATTCGAAAACATGGGGCTGCGGACCACGCAGTTACTTGGCACGCTATTCGATGGTGTGACGCGACATACGGAAGAGGCGTATCGATGGGCTGAGTCGTTTAACGACAAAGGTTTTCGGGAAGTGATTCGGGAGCGCGACGCACCCTGGCAGGATTACGGTGAAGCGCCCGCAGACGACTGACGCGCGATAAACTAGTTATTGGCAACCAACACCGGCGTTGCGGCCACGGCAATACCCAAGGTTGCGACAATAAAGCGCGCCGCGCTGCCCAACCGGCGCTCGAAGAGCGGCAGATAACCCTGCATGCCACCCACCAGTAAAAACAGGCCTATGCTGGTGCTTAACACCGCGACAGCAATGGCTGTTGTTGAGCCCTCGAGAATGAGTGCGGGGTGCACAACGAACAAAAACGGCAGCAGATAAATAGCGCCGCCAAGTCGCATGGCGGCGAAGCCGGTGGCGATGGGTTTGGCCTGGGCAATCGATGCCGCTGCAAAAGCACCGAGCGCCACAGGCGGGGTGATAAACGACAGCATGGCCCAGTACAGAATGAACAAATGCACGGCCATGGGGCTTAAGCCTGCTTGCACCAGGGCGGGTGCCAACACAATGGCGAGAAATATATAGGCGGCGGTAACCGTCATGCCAATGCCGAGTACAAAGCTCGCTGCCGCACCCATTAAAAGTAGAAATACGGTTGAGTCGTCAGCGAGGTACAGAAGATCGTTGACGAGGGTGCCAGACAATCCGGTAAGCGACAGTGCGCCGACAATCAGGCCGACGCCTGCAAGCACGGCAAACAACTCGCCCAGCAATTTCCCTGTGGCGGCCAGAAAATCCACACCGTCCTGCCAGTGCCAGCGATGTTCGCCGGAAAACTGGTTCAGAATAACGAGTGCCGCCGTGGCGTAATAGGGCGCGAAGGCTTCGCGCTGTAATACCAGCAATAAAAATACCAGCAGCGCAAAAGCACCCAGGTAAAACCAGCCAGCGCGCAGCGTGGCGCCGACCTGTGGTAGCGACTCTGGAGCCTGGCCGGCGAGCGTGTCGCGGCCGGCTTCTGCGTCGAGCTGCAAAAACAAGGCGCCGAAATACAACAGCGCGGGAACCGCCGCGGCAAGTGCCACCTGGTAGTAGGGCACCTCAAGAAAGGTGGCCATCACAAAGGCGGTTGAGCCCATGATGGGTGGCAAGAGTACCCCACCGGTGCTGGCGCAAGCTTCCACCGCGCCGGCGCGCTCGGCAGACAGTCCGGCGTTGCGCATGGCGGGTATGGTCATCTGGCCAGTGGTTAGTACGTTGGTGACCACGCTGCCACTCATCGAACCCATAAAACCGCTCGCCACAATGGCGACCTTCGCGGGCCCACCGCGGACATGGCCGAGCAGGCTGAAAGCGAGATCAAGGAAAAACCGCCCACCACCTGTGCGTTGGAGTGCAACACCAAACACCAAAAAGCCGATAACCAGCTCGGCAAAGGCGCGAAACGGCAGGCCAAAGATGCTCTCGATACTGAGTGCGTGATACGCCGCTGTCTCCGGGAAGGTGGCCGCGAGTCCTGCAAATGGGCCAGGCAGATGTTCAGCAAACACGGGCATCAACGAGAAGGCGCCGGCAATCAGTGCCAGCGCCAATCCACCGGCACGGCGAACGGCCTCGAGCAGTAAAAGCCACAGTGCAATGGCGGCCCAGGTGGCATAGTCCGGCGCACCAAACTCCCAGCCTTCATCGATGATCAGGTTGGCCTGGCTGAACAGGTAGCCGCAGGCGAGCACGGCCAGCAAAGCGCACAGCAAATCCGCGACGAGCCAGGTTTGGTAGTTTAAAAATGTGAGCGGCAGCAGTAGCGCTGCCAATGCAAAGTAAAAATGCGTCTCCAGTGAAATGGCGCTTGCCAACCACTGTTCGCCGCCAAACAAGCGCAACGTGTCCATTGCCAGCAGGACGGCCAATAGACCGATGGTTGCGGAAATTGTGCGCAGCAGCGAACGGCCTGGATCGCACGTTTGCTGCCTATCGTCTGGCGGTTGTTGCCGCACTGTTATTGGCGCCAGACCGGATCCATGTTGCGAGACTCGAGCGCTGCTGCCCGCGCGGCCATCCAGCCAGCGCCAAAGTTGGGGCCTTTGCGGGTGGTTTTAACATAGGTTTTCCAGGCCGCTTGCAGAATGGACTGGCGCTCGATGAGACCGTTGTTGTGTGCCTCAAGCGTGTCGTTCCAGACGCCTATCTGGCGTAGATAACTCACGCTGCCGGCGTGGAAAGGTACGACCCAGTCGAATATCTGACGCTCCAGTGCCCAGCCAATAGCGCCAGGATCGGCGTCCTTAAAATCGTCGTAATGCTGGTGCACCACAGCAGCAACGGCGTAGACGAGCTCATTGGCCGTGCTGTCCAGAGTGATCAGCAATGGATAAGGGTAGGTGCCGCCTTCGTGTGGATTTGCTGCACTAATGCCAGCGCCGCGGGTGCCCATATGCGGTGTAACGATGGGGAGTTTCGCCTGTACGCGTTGCCAGCAGTCGGTGTCGGCATGAGGTACGGGCGGCCAGAATATGCCGCGCGGTGAGGCCTCCAGTTTGCGGGTAGGACCAGACACAGTTGTCGCGTACGCCGCATCAATCTGGCCGTTAACAATGCCGTTCCACATTGCCCCATAACCTGGAAACTCAACTTTAACCACATCGTCCCAGCCGAGGCCAGCGCACGCCAGATACGCCTCGGTGGTGACATTCACCGCCGGCGCGCCGCGCACGTAGGGCACTCGTTTGCCCTTTAGCTGCGTGAGAGTCTTGATGCCGGTGTCTGCAGCAACCGCGATTGCCTGGTTGCTGTCGCCGTTACTCATGAACACCAGGCGCAAGGGCAAAGGCCCCCATTTTGGGGATGCAAACTGCTCTACGCCTTCCTGGGCAAAGTAAGTCGCGGAGCCGTTGGCGGAGAATTGCACACGGCGTTTCATCAGCGGTAGCAGTCGCGACACGTCGTTCTTGCCGGGCACCACTCGAAGTGTGGTGCCGTAGGTATTTTTTAACACGCGGCCGATAGCAACGGCCTGGTTGTACCCTGTGGTGCCCAGGTTGTACGCGCTCCAGGCCATGGCTTTGGGCAGGTCGGCCCGGGGAACTTGGGGCAACGTGGCAGGCGTCTGGGGTTGCGGCACTGATTTGTTGGCTTCTGCGGCGGTTGCACCCAAACTTAAAGTAATTTCTAGAATAGAAATAACTAGTAATATCAATAATTTATAAATCATATATATAAATAACTCAAATTATAACCAATAAAATCGTTCGTATTAGTGGCTGCACCCTGGTCTATCCGCTTTGCCATTCAGCATCGATCTGCACATCGGCCACGGAGTCTTCGCCAGCAAGGGTGGCCAGAAAGGCGGTGCCGAAGCGTTCGAGCTTGGTTTGGCCAACCCCGTTTATGCCCAGCAACTCATTCTCGTTGGCGGGTCGCAGTTGCGCCATTTCGCGCAGGGTGGCGTCGTGAAAGATGACGTAAGGCGGCACGCCTTGCTCGTCCGCGAGGCGCTTACGAGTCGCCCGTAATTCTTCAAACATCAAAGCGTCGAGTTCAGACAGTTCTATCGCTGGTTCGCTCCGGGTTCGGCTGCTGCGCGACTTGCCGGTCGTGTTTTTGCTTGCAGGGTCAACGCGTAGCCTTAAATCGAGTTCGCCACGCAGCAGCGGACGGGCATGCTCCGTTAGACGCAAGCCGCCGTGGCGAGCGGCATCAGCGAACAGAAAGCCCTGGGCAATGAGCTGACGAGCCACTGAGCGCCACTGGGCTTCACTGAAGTCCTGACCGATGCCAAATGTGGGCAGGCTGTCATGCTGAAGCCGCGCAATACGATCTTTCTGCGCGCCACGTAATACGTCGATCACATGCCCAGCACCAAAGCGCTGGCCGGTCCGCACAACGCAAGACAGAAACTTCTGCGCCGCCTCAAGCGCATCCCAGGTGTGTGGCGGCAAGTCACAAACGTCACAGCCGCTGCACTGTGTGTTCAGCGTGTCGCCGAAGTACTGCAGTAGTGCCGCACGCCGGCAGGCGGTGACCTCGCACCAGCCAAGCAGGGCGTTTAACTTCTCGTTCTCTACGCGTTTGTGTTGCTCATCAGCCTGCGACTCTGACAGCATTTGCGACATTCGCACCACGTCTTGCAGGCCATAAACCATAAACGCCTGCGCAGGCTCGCCATCGCGCCCGGCACGCCCGGTCTCCTGATAGTAGGCCTCGATGCTCTTGGGTAGATCCATGTGGGCGACAAATCGCACGTCCGGTTTATCGATGCCCATACCGAAGGCGATGGTAGCAACCACAATGACGCCCTCTTCGCGCAGGAAGCGTTCCTGATGCTGCGCCCGCAAGCTGGCACAAAGCCCGGCGTGGTAAGGCAGAGCGTCGTAGCCGTTATCTGTCAGAAAGGTGGCTGTGGATTCCACGGCGCGGCGCGACAGACAATATACAATGCCGGCACTGCCTTTGCGTGGTGCCAGAAATTCCAGGAGTTGCTTCTTGGGATTTGCCTTTAGAGCAACGCTGTAGTGAATATTGGCGCGATCAAACCCATCGATGAATACCTGGGGCGAGTTCAGCTGCAAGTTTTTAACGATATCGTTGCGGGTACGCTCATCGGCAGTGGCTGTTAGCGCGATGCGAGGGACGCCAGGAAAATGCTGGGTCAGCAGATGCAGCTCCAGATAATCGCGCCGAAAGTCATGTCCCCAGGAAGACACGCAGTGCGCCTCATCGACCGCGATGAGCGCAATACTCACGCTGCGCAGTACATCGAGCGTTTGCTCTTGGAGCAGACGTTCTGGTGCCACGTAGAGCAGGTCGAGCTCCCCTTGACTAATGTGTTCAATCACCGCTGATTGTTCGGAGAATTCCTGCGTGGAATTCAGATAGGCGGCACGAACGCCGAGCTGATTGAGTGCGGCGACCTGGTCGGCCATCAGCGCGATTAATGGCGACACCACGACGCCAAGCCCTTCCAAACAGAGGCTGGGTATTTGATAGCAAAGCGATTTTCCGCCGCCGGTGGGCATGATGACCAGCGCGTCCTCGCCAGTCATAACGGCATTAATAATGGCGGCTTGCTGGGAGCGAAAACTGGGGTAGCCGAAGAGCTGCTCCAATACATGGTGTGGCTTGTGGATCACTAAAAAGCAACTCTGGGGTTTGCTGGCGAGACAGTATAGGTCAGGTTGGGCCAGTTAGCCTTGATACCTCCTAGCCTTCGTACCAGGGCTCTTCTTGTGGAGGTAAGAGCTGACCCTTGAGATGGTCAGCGATCTTCTCTGCCAGCATGATGGTTGGCGCATTGAGGTTGCCGTTGGTGAGGTGCGGGAACACGGAGGCGTCTGCCACCCACAGTCGCTCTATGCCGCGTAACTGTCCTTTGGGGTCGACAACAGCAGTCGCATCGCTACCCATGCGGCACGTCCCGCAGGGATGGTAGGCGCTTTCGGCATGAGCGCGAATAAAGGCATCCAGTGCCTGGTCGCCCTCGGCATCAGGCCCAGGGCTGATTTCGCCTGCGCTGAATGCGCCAAGGGCGGGTGCTTGAAATATCTCCCTGGCGTGGCGGATTGCTGCACGAAACACCTGCCAGTCATTTTTCCCGGTCATATAGTTAAAGCGCAATTCCGGGGCGTCTGTGGCTTCTGCAGAGCGCAGCCGGACCGTTCCGGTGGCTTCTGAGGACATCGGTCCCACATGAACCTGAAAACCATGGCCGGCGGTAGCGGGTTTGCCGGCATAGGTCATCGCTGCGGGCAGAAAGTGAAACTGGATGTTGGGCCAGTCGGCGCTTGCGTCATGGCGGATGAAGCCGCCGGTTTCGAAGTGGTTTGTGGCACCCAGACCGGTGTGCTTAAGCAGCCATTGGTTGCCGATCAGAGCTTTGCCAATGAGTCCCAGTTGGGAGTTTAAGGTGACGGGCTGAGCGCAGCTCTGTTGCACATACACTTCGAGATGATCGCGCAGGTTGGCGCCCACCTCTGGAGAGTCGAGTTGTACCCCTATGCTTGTTGTCCGTAGATGGTCTGCTGGACCAATGCCCGAACACATGAGCAACTGGGGCGAGCCGATAGCGCCGGCAGCCAACACGGTGGTGCCCGCTTTAATGCGCACGCTATTCCGACCAATCGCCAGATCAACGCCACTGCATTTACCTTCGTCGATGAGTAGGCGTCGGGCCTGAGCGCCGGTCAACACGCGTAGATTCTTGCGCCCGCGCGCAGGTGCAAGATAGGCGGTGTTGGTTGAGCAGCGCACACCGTTGTCGACGGTCATTGGCAGCGTGCCAAAACCTTCCTGACGGTAGCCATTTAAATCGTTGCTGCTGCCATGGCCGGTTTCGAGGCATGCGGCTAAAAATGCAGCATGCAGTGGATTATCCAGACTGCCCGCCGCGGTAACCAGCGGACCTCCGGTGCCGCAATACGCCGCATCGCGGTCTGGGTCTCGCGCATTCTCGGCGCGGCGAAAGTACGGCAGCACATCGGCGTAGCTCCAACCTGTGGCGCCAAGCGTTTCCCAGCGCTCGAAATCTCTGGCATGTCCGCGCACATAGACCATGCCGTTGATTGAGGAGGAACCACCCAGGACTTTGCCGCGGGGGCATTGAATGCGCCGCCGATTCAGTTGCGCTTCGGGTTCACTTTGGAAACACCAATCATAGGCTTTCTGCCCCATGGGCAGATAGAACGCACTCGGCATGCGCGATGGCACACCAAAATCAAACCAGCGTCGGGGGGCGCCGCCGGCTTCAAGCAGTAACACCTTAACCGCAGGATCTTCGCTTAGTCGATTCGCAAGCACGCAGCCTGCAGAGCCCGCGCCAACAATCACATAATCCCAGAGACTCAAAGGCTTGGCTCTGCAAAAATCTAGCGCGGGCCCTGACCGTCGTCGATTTCGATGATCACACCAGTCACAGCTTCCGAGGCTGGCGATACGAGATACAACAACGTGCTGTCCATGAGGGCCGGGTCACAGATGCGTTTACGGGGAAAGTGCGCAGCGATGTCGCCGATGCGTTCGACCATGCCATCCATCATCTCTGAGTGGAAAGCGCCAGGCGCGATGGCGTTGACATTGATGCGGTTGCGAGCCCACTCCACAGCTAACGCTTCGGTCATGCGAGCGATTGCTGCCTTGGTGGTGGAATACAGTGCGGCACCATTGCCCGAGTAGTTGCGATAGGCGATGGAGGACAGATTCACCATGCGCCCAGGTAGCTTCAGCTCGATAAGTCGACTGGCGACTTCACACGACAGCACATAGGGGCCACGCAAGTTGGTGTCGATCACTCGGTCAATCAGATCGAGCGACATTTTATGAGCGCGCTGGGCGTCTGGAATGCCGGCGTTGTTCACCAAAATGGTGATCGGACCCAATTGTTTCTCGACCGTTGCTACAGAGTCTTTCACGGCCTGTGAGTCAGTCATGTCTAGCTGTACTACTGCAACCTCGGTGCCGCGTGCACGCAGTTCTGCCGCGTGCTCTGCAAGCCGATCGGCGCGTCGACCGGAGATCGCCACCTTAGCTCCGCAGGCTGCCAGCACATCCGCAAAACGTCGGCCGAGTCCAGAGGTTGTGCCTGTAACAAAGGCAACCTGGCCGCTTAAGTCGATGGAGAAGTTTGGGGTGGGGTAGCTTGCGTCGGCGGCTGATTCAGACATAGGGATGTTCGCTGGTGATCAATATCTCTGGGATTAGGCCGGTTCGATCCTGTGCAGTCAATAAAGGGAAATTGACCCGCTTAGCAAAGCCCGCTAGCTTGGCGCGCAGGAAGGAGAATCAATATGAGTGAACTCGCCGAGTTTCGTCGCGAAGTAAGTGCGTGGCTGACCGAAAATCGCCCCGCAGAACCCGACTTTCTGTTGCCGGAAACCTTTATGGAGGTTGGCACGGATGCCCAGTTTCATTACTTGCGTGATTGGCAACAGCAGGTGTATGAGGCGGGCTATCTCGGCATGTCCTGGCCTGCGAGCTACGGCGGTGGCGACAAGCCGCAAGCCATGCAGGACATTGTGACTGCAGAAATGGCGCGACTGAAGACGCCCTTCATGATGAACACCATTGGCCTTAATTGGGCCGGTCCACTCATTTTGAGTCGCGGCACCGAAGACGAAAAACGTCGGTACATTCAGGCCATTTTGTCTGCGCAAGAGATCTGGTGTCAGGGCTTTTCAGAACCCGACCATGGCTCTGATCTGGGTAGTGTGCAAACACGGGCTGTGCGTGATGGCGATAACTA
>CAZSYU010000118.1:8768-11453 GCA_964611345.1 uncultured Pseudomonadales bacterium | reverse complement strand
CCCGCCGACTACACCCCTGCCCCCGTCTGGGAGTGGAACACCGAAAACGGCGGCAGGTTTGCCAATATCAATCGGCCCACTGCCGGGGCGCAGAGCGAGAAAAAACTGCCCATTGGCGAGCATCCACTGCAGCTTTATTCGCTGGGAACTCCCAACGGTGTGAAAGTCACCATTCTGCTCGAAGAGCTGCTCGCACTCGGCCACAGTGGCGCGGAATACGACGCCTGGCTAATCAATATCGGTGAAGGTGACCAGTTCGGCTCTGACTTTGTTGCCATCAACCCCAACTCAAAAATTCCCGCCTTGCTCGACCACAGCACCGAAACACCTACCCGGGTTTTCGAGTCTGGCGCCATATTGGTTTACCTCGCAGAAAAGTTTGGTGAGTTTTTGCCGACCGAACCCTCTGCTCGTGCCGAATGCATGTCCTGGTTGATGTGGCAGATGGGTAGCGCGCCTTATCTGGGTGGCGGCTTTGGTCATTTCTATGCCTACGCGCCCTTCAAAATCGAGTACTGCATTGACCGTTTTGCCATGGAAGTTAAACGCCAAATGGATGTGCTCGATCAAAATCTGGCGAATCGTCGCTTCTTGTCTGGGGACGACTACACCATTGCCGATATGGCCGTGTATGCCTGGTACGGCGCCGTTGCCCTACACAACATTTACGACGCGGCGGAGTTTCTTGATGTGGCCTCGTACACTAACGTTGTGCGTTGGGCGAAAGAAATCGAGGAGCGCCCTGCTGTGCAACGCGGCCGTCGGGTGAATCGGCCCTGGGGTCCGGAAGAAGATCGAGTGCCGGAGCGTCACAGCGCCAGCGATTTTGACTAGCGGCAGTCTTTAATGCCGCAGTCTCAAAAACAGGCACTGCTGCTCTCTCTGGCTCTAGCGATGCTCAGCGCTTGCTCAGAGTCGTCGTTTGAGCCCGCGCAGTATCTGCAGCTCAATCAAAAGTATGACGTCATCATCGAACGCGACCACCGCGGTGTACCGCATATCAAGGGGGAGCGAGACGTCGATACGGCTTTCGGTTTTGCGTACGCCCAGGCCGAAGATAACTGGGGCACCATGCAGGAAACTCTCGCCACCAATCGCGGCGTACGAGCCAGGTACGAAGGCGCCGACGCAGCGGTTACCGATTTTTTGGTGCGCTGGCTGAACATCTGGCCGACCATTGCGGCAAAGTATGAGAGCGATCTGACCCAGGCCACGCGAGACTATGTGGAGGCCTTTGCTGATGGCATGAACTATTACGCCGCAACTCACACCGATTTTGCGTTGCCCGGCCTGTTCCCCGTTACCGGGCAAGACATTGTAGCCGGCTACATGTTTCGTCACACCCTCTTCTACGGTTTGAGCGATACCCTCGGCGAACTCAACGGGCCAGAACGCAAGCGGGACATCTCCGGCCCAAACGCCGTGGCGCTTAACACAATACCCATCGGCTCAAACGCCATCGCCGTGGCTCCGGGCTACAGCGAAGATGGTGCAACCCGGCTTGCCATAAACTCCCACCAGCCCACAGTAGGCCCGGCGGCCTGGTACGAGGCCCACATTCAAAGTGACGAGGGCCTGAACATCCTCGGTGGGTTGTTTCCGGGCTCGCCAACAATAAGTCTGGGCTACACGCGCGACCTGGGTTGGGCAGTGACGGTAAACAAACCCGACATGGTTGATGTGTATGTCCTCGACATCGACCCCAACGACCCCATGCGCTACAGGCTCGATGGTGCGTGGCGCACGCTCGAGGTAGAAGAAACGGAGATTGAGCTTAAACTCTTCGGGTTCTTGCCCTGGTCGACCACTCGCGAACTGCTACGCTCAGAACACGGTCCGGTACTACAAACAGATCATGGCACCTACGCCGTGCGTTACGCAGGCATGGGCGAGGTACGCCAGGTCGAGCAGTGGATGGCCATGAACCGCGCCCGCAATTTCGACGATTGGCGTAACGCCATGCGCATGCACAGCTTTGCGAGCTTCAATTTTGTCTACGCCGACAAAGCCGGCAACATCATGTTTGTGCACAACTCGCAAACGCCTGTGCGCAAAGAAGGGTACGACTGGCAGCAATACCTGCCTGGCGACGACAGTTCACTAATCTGGCACAACATCATTGACTTTGACGACTTGCCACAGGTTCTCAACCCTGCTGCAGGCTACGTGCACAGCGCCAATCAAACACCCTTTCTGGTTACCGCAGCAACCGACAACCCAAACCCTGCGAAGTACAGCCCCACTGCAGGGTTTCAAACCCGAATAACCAATCGAACCAATCGTGGCCTAGAGCTACTTGAACAGCTCGGCCCTATTTCTGCGGCAGACTTCTGGGCGATCAAGCACGACAAGCGCTATTCGCCCAACTCGCGGGCCGGCAAATTTCTCCAGGCCATCATCGATCTCGACACCAGCGAGCTCGCAGAAAAATATCAACAAGGCCAGCAACTCATCGCCGACTGGGACCTGTCAGCCGACGTTGACAACACCCATGCTGGCATCGGCGTATGCGCGATCAGTAAAGAATGGGAAGCGGAACAGCAAGGCAAAGCGCCGCCTGCGCATCTCGATGAACTCATTCGCTGCACAGATTTGATGCTGGACACAGTCGGCCAGCTCGATCCGCCCTGGGGTCAGATTAATCGTCATGTGCGCGGCGAGGTGAATTTGCCAGTGGGTGGCGGC
>CAZSYU010000118.1:0-8668 GCA_964611345.1 uncultured Pseudomonadales bacterium | reverse complement strand
TGGCGGCGATGGTCTGTACTATATGCTGAGCTGGTCGAGCGATGGCACGCTAAGCGCGCTGGGCACCCATCACTTCGGCTCGGCGATGCTCGACACCAGTTCCGTACACTACTCTGATCAGGCCACAGACTTTGCCAACGAGGTTTTACACGACCCGCTACTCGATGACGCAGCGCGTGCCCCACACGTGATCCGTCGATATGAACCCGGCGAAGCACCGCAAGGGTCGCCATAAAGTCAGGAAGACAACCATGAACATGAGTACGATCAAGATATAGACGCAGGTAAACAGATGGACGACTTGCACATCACCCCACTCTCGACCCACAGCTTCGGAGCGCAGGTCACCGGCGTGCATCTGGGTGACCTCACAGACGCCGAGTTTATGACCATAAAGGATGCCTTTCTCACCTACGGATTTTTGGTCTTCCCCGAGCAGTTTCTCACCGACCAGCAGAACATCGACTTCGGCGAACGCTTCGGTAAGCTGGAATTTGGCGCGGCACAAATCGCCAATCAGAAAAAACTCGACGACGGCAGCTATAGCGCCGTGTATCCGCTCGAGAGCAGACGCATGCGTACCAACGTGGGCAATGAAGCCTGGCATACAGATTCGACCTACTGGCCAATCAGTAGCAAGTGCGCCATGTTGTCCGCTGTTAAGGTCACGGCGAGCGGTGGTGAAACCGAACTTGCTGACATGCGTGCCGGTTACGAAGCACTAGATGCAGACACCAAAGCGCACATTGCCAACCTTGCCGCCTACCACTCAACCCAGTTCTCCCAGGCTAACGATCTTGGCGATTTCCCCGCAACAGAGCCTGGCACCATCTACCACGGCGAGGCGTACCTGCGCCCACTGGTTAAAACTCACCCCGAGACCGGCATCAAGAACCTGTTTATCGGCCGCCATGCGTTCGGCATTCCCGGCTTGTCCAGAGACGAAAGCCGCGCCTTGCTTAAAGAGCTGTTGGAGTTTGTCGTTAGCGAACCAACGCGGGTGTATACGCACCACTGGCAAGTGGGTGACACCCTGATTTGGGACAACCGCGCACTGCTGCATCGTGCCCGTCCCTACGACTACAGCGAACCACGAGTGATGACTGCCACCCGTGTCGCGGGTGATCCTGAATCAGAGCTGGCCTACTACCCCGAAGATCCGGCGGCAGCGGCTGGTCGGGTTGCACTGCTTGAAGAGCTTGCGTGCCTAAACAAAGAGCTCACCGCCAGCTAAAGGTGCTGAGCACAACACCAACCTGACGCCCACGCCCACTGAAAGTTATACCCGCCCAGCCAACCAGTCACATCCAGCGCCTCACCAATGGCGTACATACCCGGCGCTTTAGTCAACTCAAAGGTCTTGGACGACACCTCGCGCGTATCTATGCCGCCGAGTGTGACTTCCGCCGTGCGATACCCTTCGCTGCCGCCAGGTCGAAACACCCAGCTGTTAAGCCTTGAACCCAGTTCCTCGAGCGACCCGGGGGTTGCAGTGCCAATCTTCTCATCTGCAAACCAGTTTGCAGCCATGTGCTCGACCAAACGGTTGGGGAGTTGTCGCTTTAACACGGTGGCGGTTTTCTGCTGTGGATTGGCTGCTCGCTGTTCGAGTAGCCAGGCGCTGGCATCCAACTCTGGCACCAGGTTTATCACAACATCCATGCCTTCCCGCCAATAAGACGACACCTGCAAAATAGCAGGGCCGCTCAACCCCCGGTGCGTAAACAAAATGTCCTCGCGAAACGCTACCTCACCACAGGACACCTGCGCATCCAGCGCGATGCCGGATAGTTCTGCGTAAGTCGGTTTGTCGCCAGAGTTCCAGGTTAGCGGCACGAGCGCAGGACGGGGTGCTACCACGGGAATCTGCCATTGATTCGCCACGCGAAAGGCGAGATCACTCGCAATTTTAGGCAGCGACAAGCCACCCGAGGCAAGCACAACTTTGCGCGCACTAAGCTGCTCAAGGGTGGTGGTCACCGTGTAACCCCCAGTCCCAGACTCCACAGCAACAACACAGTGATCTACCCGTACATCCACACCCGACGCAACACAATCGTCCAGCAACATCGCCGCAATGTCCTTTGCAGAGTTATCACAAAACAGTTGGCCAAGCTTCTTCTCGTGATAAGCAATGCCACGCGCCTCAACCATGGCGATAAAGTCCCGAGGTTCAAACCGCCGCATCGCAGAGATGCAAAAGTGGGGATTGTCGGAGAGAAACTGTTCGGTGGGATCTGCAAACAGGTTGGTAAAATTGCACCGCCCGCCGCCCGAGACCAGAATTTTCAGTCCTACCTTGGGGCCCTTCTCGAGCAGCAACACACTCAGACCCCGCTTTGCGGCCTGACTTGCACACATCAATCCGCTCGCGCCACCACCGATCACCAGCACATCAAACGAATCGTTTATCATAGCGCGTTAGTCATCCGTTAAACGCTGCCACAGACCGCGGAGGTGACTGGCGCCGAGTTCGTTGAGCCGTTCAATGTTATGTTGTGGGACGGCGTCGATGTCAGGGTGGGTGTCTACCGCGCGCGACACACTGCTTTCGCGCAGAATGTGCAACAAGGGGTACGGCGACCGGTTAGTGAAGTTCTCGGCATCATCGATTTTAGTACCGGCAAACTGATATTGCGGGTGAAAACTGGCGATCTGAAATTTACCTTCAGCATTCATGTCCACCAGCAGTTGATCGCACACACCCAAAAAGTCATTGTAGTCGAGAAAATTTTGCAGCACCCAGGGATGCACCAGTAACGTGGTCTCTGATGTTTGCGTTTCTACCAGCGCTAGCACTTCTTCCTGTAAGGCACCCAGCAACGCCTCCTCATTACGCGCATCGCACACGACGGTTCGCACCCGTTGCCGGTTAATCTCAGCCGCAGCAAATGGACACAGATTCATACCCACTATAAAGGTGTCGAGCCAACGCGATATCGCGTTGGCTATTGCTTGCGAATCTGTTTGCGCGCTAGTCAACCGGGGTGTTCAGGCGTGCCACATCTGCCATGGTGCGTATCGCTTGCTCATTGCCCCAGATCGTAAGGCCAGAGATGCCTGAATTTTCCCAGGCAGCAAAGCGTTTCTTAATGCGCTCAGGGGGACCTAGTAGCGCACCTTCATCCACAAACTCATCGGGTACAGCAGCAATCGCCTCGTCTTTGCGTTTCGCCAAAAACAGCTCCTGAATACGTGCAGCCGCTTCGGGGTAACCCCGGCGAATCATCATCTCGTTATGGAAGTTCTTGCTTTTCGCCCCCATACCACCGACATACAGTGCAATGCCTGGCTTCAGGCGATCAATTGCACCTCGCACATCGTCTGTCACGTTAACTTGCGCCATGGCCTGTCGATCAAACTGATCCGGTGTGCGGCCGCTGCGCTTCAGTCCTTCATCAATCCAATCTTCGTAGAGATGCGCCGACTCCGGCACGTAGCCCAGCGGCAGCCAGCCATCAGCAATCTCGGCAGTGAGGCGCACCGTCGCTTCCATGCCCGTACCCAGATAGATAGGTATGTCGGGGTTCATGTGCAGAATTGATGTCAGCGGTTTGCCGAGCCCCATGGCGCCCTCACCGGTGAAAGGCAATGCGATCTCGCGACCATCGTGGGTGACGGGCTCTTCTCGGCGCCAGATCTTCTTCATAATCGTCACGTAGTCTTTGATTCGATAATAGGGCTTGCCCCAGGGCTGGCCATACCAACCCTCCACTATTTGTGGGCCAGACACGCCTATGCCACACATCGCCCTGCCACCACCCGCCAGCTTGTCCAGCGTGGCAATCGCCATGGCCGCATTCGCCGGCGTTCTGCCCGCGAGTTGAATCACGGCCGTGCCAAGTTTGATTCGTTCGGTGTGCGCCGCAATAAACGCAAGCGGCGTAATGGCATCCGACCCATAGGCCTCAGCGGTCCATACCGAGTCGTAGCCCAGTCGCTCTGCGAGCTGTACATCCTTTATTCGTACATCCAGTTCTGCGCCGGAATAGCCCAGCATCAAGCCCAGTTTCATGATTTCTCCCAGTAGTGCCCAGTACCGCCCAGTAACGACTAAACGGGTTAGTATTTCTCTCGCCTTAAGAGTACCTGTAAGTGGTGCACGGGGCAGCAGTTTTGATTGCCCGCCAGAATCGGAGTTTTTCGCGCCTGCAGAGAGGTGAGGCTTGGGGCAGCTATAACTTGGGGCAGCTATAGAGCGCGTGTTTCAGCCAGAGGTCTTGATGTCGACAACACAACAGCACCTGTTGCCAAGCGAGCAGCAAATGCGGGCCGCGATTAAAGCGCGCGACCCCGCCTTTGATACGCTCTTTGTCTACGGCGTGATCACCACAGGCGTATTCTGCCTGCCGTCATGCGCAGCACGCCCAGCGCGGCCAGAAAACCTGCGCTTCCATTACACCACTGAGGCAGCACTCGCGGCCGGATTTCGCCCTTGTAAACGTTGCCAGCCATTAGCGGCTTGCGTTGAACAGCAGAGTCTAATCGAGCTTGCGAGTGATCTGAGCACACACGCAACAACCCCGCAAAGCCTCAAAGCGCTGGCACAGCGAACTGGCCTTAGCGAAAGTCGCTTGCAAAAGAAGTTCACGGCTCTGTTTGGGGTTTCGCCCAAGGCCTGGCAAGACGGCCAGCGACTCGAACGGTTCAAAACCGAGCTTGCTAATCAACAAACCATCACAGCGGCAATGTATGCCGCAGGTTATAGCTCCAGCAGCCGCCTCTATGGGCGCGCGGCCAAACAACTCGGCATGACCCCCAAAGTCTATCAAGCAGGCGCTACGGGTGAGAGTATTTACTACACACACGGCACCACGAGTTTTGGCGCCCTGTTAATGGCAGCAACAGCGCATGGCGTGTGCTTTGTACAATTTGGCACAAACCCGCAGGAGCTCGTGGCGCAACTAGGCCATGAATTTCCAAATGCCAACATTGAACTATCCAGCTCAAACGGCAGCAAAGTACTTGGCGAATGGTTAAGTGCGTTAAACGAGCACCTTGAAGACAATGCTCCCCGGCCCGACCTACCGCTAGATCTTCGTGGCACCGCGTTTCAACTTAAAGTGTGGAAGTATTTGCTGAGCATCCCGGCCGGGAACACCGTGGGTTATGCCAATGTGGCCCAGGCTATCGATAAACCCAAAGCATTTCGCGCGGCAGCAAGCGCCTGCGGCGCAAACCGCATAGCAGTGCTCGTTCCGTGTCATCGGGTATTGCGAGGCGACGGCTCTATAGGCGGCTATCGCTGGGGTGTCGATCGCAAGCGTCGGTTGCTCGCTGCTGAGGCGCACGAAGACTAGCGTTACTCCATATTTTCAGCGGCGGCCAAATCCTGCCGAATGGTCTTACTCGCCAAAAAGTAAAACAATGCTGATACCACGTTGGCCGCCACACTTATCACCAGCGCCCAGCGCAACGACTCTGTGCCGAGATCAGTGGTCGCGTTCAATACATCGGAGAGAATGCCGGTGAACTGCGGCCCTAGTCCCAGGCCAATTATGTTGAGAATGAACAGCAGTATGCTTGCGGCCAACGCACGCATGCGCAAACCAACCAGTCCCTGGGCGAGCGCAAAGGTGGGTCCCAGGTAATAGGCCCCCAGAAAATACGAAATCGAAAATACCCAGAGGGCAAAGTAGGGTTCTGAATGGGTGTAGACAAACAGGCTAAACGGTACTGACAGCAAGGTCGCACCGCCAGGCAACCACAGATACCAGCGTTTGTCGCGCTTACTCATTTTGTCGCCAAGATACCCGCCCATGAACGTGCCCGCCACCGAGGCAAACCCCAGATAGAACAAAGCAAACCCCATTTCAGTGGTGCTAAGCCCATGGGAGCGATTGAACATAGCTGGAATCCAATAGCCTACGCCATACCCAACAAAAGCGTGCAAGCTGGCACCTAACGACATGTAGCGAAAACTCTTGAGCCGCCACAGGTACGCAAACACCTCACTCACTGGCGGTGCGTCACCCGTCTTTACGGCTTTGCCTTCTACCGCACCTCGAGGTGGTTCAACCAATGTAAAACGCACAACCAGCGCGAGCAAAATACCTGGCACACCCACAACAAAAAACGCGGTACGCCAGTCGAACGTCTCATTAATCCAGCCACCACCGAGGTTTCCGAGCATAGTGCCGATGGGTATACCGAGCGCATAGATCGCCAGCGCCGTCGCACGCCGATCGGGTTCGTACATGTCTGAAATCATGGAGTGAGACGAGGGACTGCCGCCCGCTTCACCTATCGCTACCCCAATGCGCGCAAGCAACAGGTGAAAGAACGACTGTGCCAGACCACAGAGCGCCGTTGCCGCACTCCACAGCGCCAGACAAACCGCCAATACATTACGGCGCGACCCTTTGTCTGCCAGTCGTGCGAGCGGAATACCCATAAAGGTGTAAAAGGTGGCAAACGCAATGCCGCCCAAAAAACCCATCATCGTGTCTGAAGCCCCAAGGTCTTCCTTGATGGGTTGCACTAGAATGCCGAGTATCGAGCGGTCGATGAAGTTGAACACATACACCACCACCAACAGTCCCAGCGCGTAGTTGCGGTAGGCATTGCTGAAGGGTGCTCGCTGGCTGCTGGTCTCTTCGCTCATAAGATACTTAACCAGGTGGGACCAAACCACCAGTGTGCCGAGCCTGCGTCGGATACACAATCGATACCCAAGACGCCGCCAAAATTGTAGCCTAGATGGCCAACAACACAGGCAGTCACGGCATGAGCGATAATCAGTTACCCATTCTATACGGCGTTCCCTTCTCGCAGCCCGTACGCGCCGTCATGTGGCTGTTAATCAACAAACGTACACCATTTGAGATGGTGTTGATCAACCCGGGCTCCAAAGGCGACAACGGCAGTCGCAACCCGGCGTATCTGGCCAAGAATCCCGGCGGCACGATTCCCGCTCTCGAAGATCCGGCCACTGGCTTCACCCTGGGCGAAGCACACGCTATCATGTGCTACCTGTGCAACGTACATGGCTGGGACGATCTGTACCCTACTGAGCCCCAGGCGCGCGCCAGGGTTGACTGGTATTTGAACTACCATCACCGCAATGTACGTGACGCATCCGTTGGCCTGGTCGCACCCAAAATTCGCAAAGACCTCGATATTCCACAGGCCACACAGGATGCCGCGCAACGAACCCTGACCAACGCACTCAACGCGCTTGAAACCGGTTGGTTAGCCGCCAACAACTTCATCACCGGTGATCGCGTAACCATCGCAGACTTTGCCGCCTACGTTGAACTCGGCCAGTTAAAACCGGAGTTCACCAACGTCTGGGACTTCAGCCCGCACCCGAAGGTGCAGGCATGGCTCGAGCGCATGGCCGGGATTGATGGCCATGACGAGGTGCACGTGGTGCTTGCGGAGCTGGGCGACATCAGTGTGGAAGCGCCAAGCATGGAAGTGATCAAGACTGCCAACAAGCGCGCGCTGGGCGCACTGAAAGCAAAACTGGCCGAACTTGGCGGCTAATTTTCTGATGAACAGTCTTCAGATCGCCTGAAACACTTCAGCCCAAGCCTCAATAGACGCCTCGTGGTTATGCACTAACTGCACGGTCACCTGATCGTAACCTGCTTCCTTCAACGCACGCATACGTTCCACCAGTTCGTCGTGGGTGCCACTCATGGTGGTCGATTTCACCAGCTCGGGGCTAATGTGCGTCTCTTCCGGGCGCACAAACATAAGGTGACCGCGGTGATTTTCGAGGTACTTGGCATCGGCAGGCTCGTACTTCTCATGCGCCTTCATGTACTCACCCACCAGATTGCTCAAGGGCCCCTGCGGCAGATTTCGCCCACCCATGGCCCCTACTTCATCGGCCATGTTGTGGAACATCACCGCCGTTAGTGGCGCAGCCTCCGCCATCAGCTTGGCTTCATCGGCGACAGGATCGTCACCGAGCACAGCACCAAGAAAAAACAGGTTCGATTGCAATGTACTTGCATCGTGCCCAGCCGCAGACCAGGCCTCGCGCATCTCCTGCAGGCTTTCCACAGCACCCTGCGCCCCAAAGTTCAGCCAACCCGCGTTTAACTGGGCCGCCACCGCCTTCGCCTTTGGTCCAAAGGCCGAGAACCACAGCGGTACTTCCTGCTCGATATCAATCAGCTCAAGATCCGGATTTAAAAAGCGGATCTTTCGCTGCTTGCCTTCAAAAGCCCAATCGACGGTGTCACCTTGCAGGAGTTGTTGAACCCGTTCGACATAGGTTTTAGTGGCCGCCAATGGAATGGCCCCAAGCCCCATTGTCCGTCTGGCCGTAAATCCCGTGCCAACGCCAAAATCGATGCGTCCAGGTGCAAGCTTCGACAGCGAGGCGAACGCATTTGCGGTAACAGGTTCGATGCGATTTGACGGTACCAACACGCCGGTACCCAGCCGAATGTGTGATGTCTCATGCGCGGCCAGCGCCATACACACAAACACATCAGGGTTGAGTAACTGGGTGTCATAAAACCAGGCCGCGTGAAAGCCAAGCTCCTCAGCCCGTTTCACCCAGCGCCAGGAATCAACCTCTGATGCAAACGCTACTGAATACTTCATACTCTGCCCCCGTTTCTCTGTAGTTATGCGCGCAACAACTTTCCAGCTTGCAACGCCAGCCTCTTCCTGTCCATTATTTGCAAGCGGACACTTTAGGGCCCCTGAC
>CAZSYU010000117.1:0-11733 GCA_964611345.1 uncultured Pseudomonadales bacterium | reverse complement strand
TTGTCCTGCCTGTTTTATTCTAACGTCGCTCTGGCAGCGCCTGATGGCAAACCAGAGATAGGCGTAGTGAAGTCGGTTGTTGAAATCGCTCCTCCACATATCGATGGCACTTTTGATGTCACCTTTAATGTGTTGGTGCAGAACACTGGCGGAGTGCGGCTCTCACCACTCACGCTCACGGACGACCTGGCGGCGCCCAACAACTTAGGCAGCGCGTTCTTTGAAGTTGTGAGCCAACCGGTGGTGACGCTGGTTACTAATATATCGGGCAAGTCTGTCGCACCTACCAGTACCAGGCCGGCGTTCACTGGCACTGGTTCGGGCGCTGCACTGATTACAGGTACTGATGGCTCGCTGGAGCCCGGCGACCAGTTTGAAGTTACCTACATAGTTACCGTAGATCCCAACGCAGTAGACGCGCCACACGTGCTGCAGAACACCGCTGTCGGCGGCGGTACAGCCCCCGATGACACAACTGTAACTGACGACAGCAATACGGGTACCGACGTTGACGGCAACCCAACCGGCGAGCTGCCAGTCGACAATCCAGGCGGACCAGGGGTTCCCACGCCGATTACTCCGCCGCCTGTATCTAACTCACTTCTAGGTGTAGTTAAGTCTGTTGAGAACGTTGGCGAGGTTCAGGCCGACGGCAGTTTTGATGTGCGCTATCTGGTTATCATCGAAAACCTGGGTGACGTCAACCTGAATCGGTTGACCTTGAGTGATGATCTGTCGGCCAGTGATCAGTTAGGGGCTGCGTTTGTCGGTATTGCTTCTCCCCCGGTGGTTAGCATCGGTGTGGATAACTCTGGCGTTGTTAGTGCACCCACATCCAACGGCGCAGCGTTCACGGGTGACGCGTCTGGACCCGATCTTTTTGTAGGTGGGGACGGTCGATTGGGACCGGGAGACCTCATTGAAGTTCGCTTTACAGCAACCGTTAATGCGACCCTGCCCGGTGCACCGGAAAATCTGTCAAACATCGCCACGGCCACAGGTTCAACACCCGACGGCACCGTTGTTAGCGACGACAGTAATACCGGCACCGATATCGATGGCAATCCAACTGGCGAAGTGCCGGGTGACAATCCAGGCGGACCGGGCGTCCCCACACCACTTATACCTCCGGCATCCAACCCGCTATTGGGCGCCGTTAAATCAGTTGAGAGTATTGGCGAGATTCAGGCAGACGGCAGTTTTGATGTGCAGTATCTGGTGCTCATCGAAAACCTGGGTGATGTAAACCTGGATCAGCTGACGCTAACCGATGATCTGTCAGCCAGTGATCAGTTTGGCACTGCGTTTGTCAGTATTACGGCTCCTCCGGTTATAACCATTGGTGTCGATAACTCGGGCATCCCTGTTGTACCCACATCCAACGGTGCGGCGTTCACAGGTGACGCATCTGGCCCCAATCTGTTTGTGGGTACCGACGGTCTGCTTGGCCCGGGTGATCTGATTGAAGTTCGCTTTACCGCGAACATCAATGCAACCCTGCCCGGTGCGCCTGAAACCCTGTCGAACACAGCGACAGCAACCGGTTCAACGCCGGGTGGTACCGTTGTGAGCGACGCAAGTAACACGGGCACCGACATCATCGGCAACCCAACGGGCGAAGTACCCGGCGACAACCCAGGTGGTCCAGGGTCACCAACCCCAATTGCGCCACCCATTGGTAACGCGCAAATTGGTGCCACCAAAGGGGTCACCGCCATTGGTCCGTTGCAAAGCGACGGTACCTTTGAGGTGAGCTATGAGATTGTGGTTCGTAACACGGGTGACGTGGCCCTGTCGCAGCTGCGCCTCACGGATAATCTTGCAGACCCAGCTAATCTTGGCACAGCCTTTGTGTCTGTGTCGCAGCCACCGGTCGTTGCACTTACGACGAACGCAAACGGCCTGTCGGTGGTTCCCATCAGCACGGGCGCTGGCTTCACCGGCACTGCAGGCGGCACAGATCTGCTGACGGGCGATGCCACGCGGCTGGAAGCTGGTGATGAATTCAGTGTTAGCTTCAGCGTTATTGTAAATGCGAACGCAGATGGTGCGCCTGCTGTGCTCAACAATACAGCGACAGCCAGCGGTATACCTGCGGGCAGCGCCGTACCGGTAACGGACGACACCAACACAAGTACCGATATTGACGGCAACCCAACGGGTGAGCTGCCAACAGACAATCCTGGTGGACCGGGTGTACCAACGCCTGTTGCCCCTCCTGTTGAAGAGCCCGGCATCGGCGTCGCCAAGAGTGCTGAGGTTGCGGGCCTGCTGGCAGACGGTACCTTTGATGCGACCTTCACTCTGGTTGTCCAAAACACCGGCAACGTACAACTCAGTGCATTGACGCTGGTTGACGAACTCTCCGCGGCAACCAATTTAGGTACTGCCTTTGTCGGTCTGCGTGGTTCGCCTGCGCTGACACTCGTGAACACCTCAGGCGCATCGGTGGCGCCTACTCTGAATACATCCTTTGATGGCACAGCGAATGATCCTAATCTGCTGATCGGTACCGACGGTTTACTCCAACCCGGTGATCAGTACATCGTTGTGTTCGCCGCTATCGTGAATGCCGAAGCACCTGGTGCTCCCGCAGAACTCACGAACCAGGCCTTTGCTGGTGGTACCTCACCGGGTGGGCAAATACCTGAAGACGGTTCGGACAGCGGTTCCGATGCAGACGGTCCCAATGCTGGGGGTGGTACCGACGATCCCACGCCAATTGGCGTGCCCGTGAATAGTGGTCTGCTGCTGAGCAAAACCACCAGCACACCTACGGTCATCCCTGGTGGCTTTGCGAGCTATGTCGTGACGGTCACTAACCCTACTACCTCCATGATCAATGGCGTCACCATAGAAGATGATCTACCGGGTGGATTCTCCTTTGTGGAAGACTCTGGTCAGTTGCTCCGCACAGGCGTTAGCACGCCAGCCATAGTTACGGGTCTTGACCCGATCTCAGTTGATCTGGGTTCTCTTAACCCTGGCGAGACGGTGAGCTTCAGCTACCTCACGCGCGTCAGTGCGGGTGTAGTGACAGGTGAACACGTCAACACTGCAGGCGCTCTTGCCTTCGGTGTTCTGGCGAGTAACGAATCAACCGCAACAGTTGTCGTAGGCGAAGATGCTCTACTGAGCACAACGCGCGTCATCGGTAAGGTCTGGGAAGACGTGGACGCCGACGGCTGGCAAGACTCTGCTCGAGCAACCGGCATTAAACTCTCTGGCGGGCCCTTTAATGAAGTAGTTCGTCTGAAAGACTTGCCGGGTCGGCATTCAAGTAGTGACGAGGCGAGTGCACCGATGCAGCGCATCGAACTGCCACGGCGTTGGGACGATCTGTCAAAAATACGCTTAACCACACGTGAAGGTAGCGTGCTGCTGATTAACAACAATGGCAGCGTAGAAACGGCACACAAGAAAGGCAAACGCCGCGGCCGTACTGCGCAAGACCTGCAGGTGAAAATTGTTCAGGGTAGATCAACCGGATTGACTCGTAGCAAGCGCTTCCTCGAGGTCCGCAACGTCGGTGTTGAAGAGCGCGGTATTCCTGGCGCTCGCCTGGCGACGGTTGAAGGCCTGATTATCGAAACGGATGAATTTGGTCGCTACCATGTGGAAGAGATCGAGAACATTGCCTTCGATATTGGCAGTAACTTCATTATCAAGGTTGATCCCCAGTCTTTGCCTGATGGTGCCGAGTTCACCACCGAAAACCCAAGGGTTGTTCGTCTTACTCAGAGCCTTATGAGCCAGGCGAACTTTGGGATACGTATACCCGATGCCCAGTGGAGTGCTACTAGCTGTGTAGCCGCAGACCAACATCCCGCACACGGCATCGCTCCAGGTCGAGAAGTGCGGTTGCGAACAGAACCGCTAACCATTATTCGTTTCGATTCGGGCAAATCAGACATTCGCGAAGCCGAGATGGAAGTTATTCGTCAGGGCCTCGAGCGACTGAGTGGTCAGCAAAATCTTCGATTACGCTTTAGCGGCCACACCGATACCGACTCATTGTCTGCCAGCTCACGAGCGAAGTATGGCGACAATGAGGGCTTGTCGATCGCTCGTGCAGAACAGGTCGCTAGCAAGGTTGCTACGAGTCTTGGTATCGATCTCAACGACATCATTCTCGCAGGCTTTGGTGACACCATGCCGGTTGCAGACAACTCGACTCCTGAAGGTAAAGCACTGAACCGTCGAGTCACGGTAGAAGCAACCTATGAACTGCCTCTCGAGCCTGGGTCGGTCAGGGCGAAAGCTGCCCCTGTGAGCAACAAGTACTGTCCGCCTGGGCAAGTACCCGCCCAAACGGCGGCAACAAGTTCCACTTCAAATTCAACTTCGACGCTGCAAGTTGCGCCTGAAATCACCGAGACCTTTACTGCAAAGGCGTCTGAAATACGGTTTGCTTCAGGTAAGAGTGATCTAAACCAGGCAGCACTGGACGAGCTCGAACAGAAACTTGCCGCGCTCGCCGACAAGCAAAACGTGCGCATTCGTTTTATTGGTCACACCGACAACGAACGTCTCAGCGCGCGTACGGCTTCTATTTATGGCAGCAATCTTGGTCTGTCTGAAGCACGCGCGACCCAGGTGGCAGATGCGGTTGGCCAGCAGCTCGATCTGAATGGCTATAAACTTGAGATAGAAGGCCGCGGGGACCAAGACCCCATTGCGAGTAACGACACGCCCGAAGGCATGGCTGCGAACCGCCGGGTTACCATCGAATTGGTTTATGACGAAGTCCGCCCTGGTCGCGCTGCCCCGGTTCAACGTTCGGTTGCGGTCTCGCAATTTACTACGAGCAGTGCACCGACCCACGGAGTGGTCCGTGCCATCGAAGATCGTGCTATCACAGATCCACGTCTGGCGGTGACAGCGCAGGCAGAACAGGTAGTGGAAGGCACCACCTCAGTCACCTTCTACCATTATTCCAACTACCCTGCGTTTATCAAAGAACTGCAGTTGCACATTTACAACGCTGTCGACATTGATCGGACGCGGCCCATGGCTAAGCTCACAAGCGCTCCACAAGGGCAGCTTGATGTGGCTGGTACGATGCAATGGCAAACCAACGGCCTGCGTGCTGGTGACCGTTACGTGTACATATTGACGGCCATAGGTGCTGATGGGCAGCGGGATGTTACACATCCTCGCACGCTTAATGTGTTGCACACTGATGAACAGCGCGGTACTGCGACCGAGCTTGACGGTGACAGCATCTATGGCACGAACGCACTTGCCAACCAGACCATTCCCATTAATGGTGGTCGGGTTAGGGTGTGGGGCTTTGACCTTGCGCCGGCTCATCAACTGAGCGTTGCTGGTGAAACGATGACGCTCGATGAGGAAGGCAAATTCGCACTCGAAGCGCACTTGCCCCGGGGCCGTTACAGCTTGCCCGTGGTCAATAACAATCCAACGGGTCCATCAACCCAACGTACCCTGGATGTTGAAGTCAGTGATTCCTATTTGTTTATGGTTGGACTCGCGAACGTAACCTTCGGTGGTAACGACCTCGATGATGTTGTAGAGCCTCTATCGGCTGACGATCGCTTTGGCAGCGATACCTACACTACCGGGCGGTTGGCGTTCTATCTGAAAGGCAAAGTGCGAGGCAAGTACCTGATTACGGCGCAACTGGATACAACCGAAGATGAATTGAGTGACCTCGGTGACAATCTGCAGCGCAAAGATCCGAGCAGTATCTTCCGCCGGCTTGAGCCTGACACCTACTATCCGGTGTACGGGGATGACTCTACGACCCGGAAAGACACCGAGTCTATTGGCGCAGGTTATGTACGCGTAGATTGGGATAAGTCGACGGCTCTATGGGGCAACTTCGAAACCGGTCTGACCGGGAACGAATTTGCTCAGTACAATCGTTCGCTTTACGGTGCGCAGCTGGTGTATCGCACACCGAGAACCACCGACTACGGTGAGCAGCGCCTGGCAGTTACGGCGTTTGTCTCAGAACCAGAATCGGTTGCCGCCTACAACGAGTTCGAGGCTACCGGTGGTTCGCTTTACTATCTGCGGAACACAGATGTCGTACGCGGTTCGCAGAAGGTTTGGATTGAACTACGTCGTCGTGACACCGAGCAGGTCATTGAGCAGTTGCCATTGAAGCTTGGTGAGGATTACGAGTTTGATCATATTCAGGGCCGCATCCTGCTGAATCGACCTCTCAGCCAGATCACGCCTGAACGTACCAATCCGATCATTCGCGATCGAGCGTTGGAAGGTGATCGTGTGTTCCTGGTGGCCAACTATGAGTACGTGCCGGTTGGCTTCTCCAACAATGATCTCACCACCGGTGTGCGAGCGAAGTTGTGGGTGACCGACGCGCTGGGCCTGGGTGGCACCTATGTCAACGAAGCCCGTGCGGGTAGTGACTACACGTTGGCGGGTGGTGATGTCACCTGGCGCCATGGTCAGGGCAGTTATATCAAGCTAGAAGCGGCGACCTCTGATTCGAGTCAGACCACCAGCCTCTTCTCACAGGATGGTGGCCTCACCTTTAATGCCGCCACTCCGCTTGCGGACGCCGACAACGATGGTAATGCCTACGGTGTTGAGGCCCGAGTGAACCTGTTAGACGTCTCTAATTATGAGGGCATTCTGAAGGCCTGGTACAAGAACCGTGAAGCCGGTTTCTCCAGTAGCCGGGAAACTATCGATACTGTTGATACAGAGATAATCGGCTTCGAGGGTGATGTGAAAGTGACGAACCGGCTTACGGTTACCGCTCGCGCCAATCAGGTGGAGCGCGACGACACGTCAGAGGACCGCGTGCTCAGTTTGCAAGGCGACTTTCGAATGAACAACCGTCTGGATGTCGGGGTCGAGGTTCGCGATGAACGTCGCGAGTTAGTGACGCAAACCGTCACCGGTCCGGAGCTGATTGAATCCGACGCGACCCTCATTGGTGGACGTGCCAGGTACTCAATCGACGATAACAACACCGCTTACGTGGAGGGTCAGCTGTCTACTGGCGAAAGTGCCGCCTTTGGATCGAACGACTTAATCGCGCTGGGTGTAGAAACCCGCTTTAGTGAAAACCTGGGCCTTGGTCTGGAAGTCTCTGACGGCGACCGCGGTTCGGCGGTCATTGGCAGCGTGGACTACCGAGTGAGTGACAACATAGTGCTCGATGTCGGTGCAGGCTTTGGCGACGGGGCGTATACCACCGCCGGAGCGACCGTTGATCTCGACAATGGCTACCAGGTGTATGGTAGCTACGGGATAGATCCCGACAGCACGCTGGATCGACAACGACACGTGACGACCCTGGGTCAACGCCTTGTCTTTGGTAATGGGGCAAAGATTTATCAGGAACACCAATTCACCCGCGGCCTGAGTGAGAATGGCACCTCCAACCTGTTTGGTTTGGAGTACGCCGTGAACAAGCATCTCTCGTTGTCGACGACTTACCAAACCGGTGAGATCGAAATCGGGGATGTCGATACTCAGCGGGATGCTGCATCCATTGGTGCGTCCTACCAAACCGATCGCTTGCGACTCGGATCGCGGCTGGAATGGCGTCAAGACGAAGGCCCGGTTAACGAGTTTGAGCAGTGGTTGACCAGCAACAGCGTGGAGTACAAGGCATCCGAAGGCCTGCGCTTACTGGGTAAGCTGAACTATTCGGAAACTGAGGATCAGCTCACTGGCGATGACGCGGCCCGACTGGCAGAAGGCAGCCTCGGCTTCGCCTATCGGCCTGTAGGTAGCTACCGATGGGCTTTGCTTGGTCGCTATACTTATCTGGAAGATTTAGTGGCCCCGCAACAGATCATTAATCGACCTGATCAGCGGTCCCACATCGGTTCGTTGGAAGCGCTGTATAATTTGAATTCCCGCTGGGAGTTCGGTTTGAAGCTGGCATTGCGACGCGGCGAGATTCGCCTCAATCGTGACAGCGGACCCTGGTTCGACAGCGGCCTGGACGTTGCAGTGGGTCGCGTACGCTACCACCTCAACCACAAGTGGGACGGTCTGCTTGAGTATCGCTATGTCGCCAACTCAGAGCTAAACGACGAACGCTCCGGTGCTTTGGCTGGCTTGTATCGGCACATTGGCAAAAACCTGAAGCTGGGTGCTGGCTATAACTTTACCGACTACTCGGATGATCTGAGCAACCTCGACTACGACAATGGGGGCTGGTTCGTCGACTTGATTGGCAAGTGGTAGTTTAGGCAGGCAAGTGTATCCGCGAGCACTACACTCTTCAGTGGCTTAGGTTTGCGATCTGAACGGGTGTCTGCTCCGCGCGCAGAAGCTGCTCCATAGCTTCTGGCGCGACCGGCTTACTGAAGTAGTAGCCTTGGGCTTGATCACACCCGGCGGCTTGTAGAAAGTCTGCCTGCTGTTCGGTTTCAACGCCCTCAGCAACTATTAGCATGCCTAGCGTTTTGCCGAGTTGAATAATGGTGGCGACAATGGCCCGCTCGGTGTCTGAATGCTCGATGCCGGCGACAAAGGACTGATCAATTTTCAATACATCCAGTGGCAGGTCTTTTAGGTAGCTGAGAGATGAGTAGCCCGTGCCGAAATCGTCCAGGGCAATGCTGAAACCGCCATCGGTAAACTGCTCGAGCACTCGTGTTGAGCGTTCGTAGTGGGTGAGCATCAGGCTTTCGGTGATTTCGATGTTTAGAGCAGAATTTGGTACTCCAGCGTCTTCTGCCAATTCGAGTACCGACTCGTAAAATCTGTTCTGCGCTAATTGTGCTGCCGAGACATTTATTGCCATACTCTCCAGCTCGAATCCCTGAGAACGCCAGCTTGCCATCTGCTTGATCGCGTCAGCGGTAATAATTTCTCCCAGCGGAATGATGAGTCCGGTTGCCTCTGCAATAGGGATAAATTCGTTTGGTGGAATAAAGGTGTCACCATCTTTCCAGCGCACCAGAGCTTCAGCCCCAACGATTCTCCGCGTTTGCAGGTCAATTTTAGGCTGGTAAACCAGAAACATCTCTCGTTGTGAAATGGCATAACTTAGCTTGGATTCAATGTCGAGCCGAAGACGATTACGGGCGTCGAGTTGCTCGTCGTATATGCAAAACTGGAGGGCCTTGGAACGTTTTGCCTCATACATTGCAGCGTCGGCGTTCTGCATTAGTTCGCGCACACTGGTGCCATGTTCTGGATACAGCGCTGCGCCAATGGTTACTGAGGTACTGATGCCAACGCCATCATGAATCAGCGGTGTTGCCACTGCGTCTTGCAAACGTTGGGCAACCCGCTCCGCGATCTCAGGGCTGGCCACTCCCT
This sequence comes from uncultured Pseudomonadales bacterium, assembly GCA_964611345.1. Classification (GTDB taxonomy): domain Bacteria; phylum Pseudomonadota; class Gammaproteobacteria; order Pseudomonadales; family Azotimanducaceae; genus JALZVT01. The sequence continues at coordinate 2,454 of CAZSYU010000117.1, read as the reverse complement.
CCAGCAGCACAACGAACTCATCGCCCCCCATGCGTGCCGAGACGTTATGTTCTTCGGTACCTTTACGACTAAGGGTGTCGCTGGCACGCAGACAGTTCTTAATGCAGCGGGTAATGTGCTTGAGAACTTCATCGCCCATATCGTGCCCATGGGTATCGTTGATTGCCTTAAAGCGGTCAGCATCAACGAAAAACAGAGCAAAATGGCGCTCCTCGGCTTTTTCGATGTACTCACTGATCGCCTCTTTGAACGCGCGCCGGTTTAACAGGCCTGTCAGGCTGTCATGGTAGGCCATGTGTCGGATGCGTGCTTCGACTTCACGTTTTTGGGTAAGATCGCGCAACACAACCACAGCCTCGTGTTCGTTTATTGCACTCGCGCGGGCCTCGATAATTCTGACAGTGTCATCTAAAGGAACTGAGAGTTCTGCCGTACGTTGAGTTTGACTGGCTAGGCAATCTTGCACCAGTTTTGTGGCCATGGCGCCTTGTTCGGTGTTCAGAAAGTCACCGAATTTTGCCGAGGCGACGTAGGTATCTGCTGGGTAGATCTCCGGATCGCTGCCAGGTTTAATATTTACGATACCCTTGTATTTATCCACCACGAAAAGCGCGTCAGGAATAGCTTCGAGCAGTGCATTGCTCTGTGCGTTCTGGTGTTCCAGAGAATCGACAAACTCACCGATGCTCGCAGCGAGTTGCCGCACTTCCATGGGGCCTGCTGACAGGGCCTCGAAACCGCTGTTACTGGTGAGGGCGCGATAGGCAGATGCAGAAAGCGCTGCCAGCGGTGCACTGACCGCGCGCGATGATAGCCACAAGCTACCTAGCAGGCTTAGCAAGTAGGCAACTACAGCGACCCATGCCAGGACATCAAGCTCACTGCGCTTATCCTCGTAATTTGTCGTCTGTGTATCGAGCGTTGATGTAGCCCTCTGATGGAGTCGCGTAACCGCATCAACCAGAGTCCGCGACAGGGCGTCAACCAGTTCGAGTTGTTCGTTGGTTATGGAGAAAGACGGGCGAATGGCGGCTCTTTCGGCCTTGCCTATTTCTAGTTGAAGTTGTTCAAGCGTACTGAGAATTATGTTTATAGTCGCAAAATCGCTGGCATCGCTGTGGTTCGCAATATCTTGAGCCAGGGCTAACGCACCTTGGCTGGCGGCACGACTTGAGTTCAACAGATAGGTTTCCTCATAGCCAAACAGAATATCAAGCGATATCAGTAGTTGCTTGGTTTGGTCCTCCAGGCGCTGGGTATCGTGTTGCAGATTGCTGAGTTCGATGAGCACGGCGTTATCGCGCCGGAACGAAGACTGGCGATCGATAAGAAAGATGCCGAGACCCATTCCACCTATGGCGCAGAACAAGACGAGCGCGATTAGGTGCAGTCTTATAGACATGTGATTGCCACCTAGAGGTGATACTTCGAGAGGGTAGTGATCTCGAGTGCGGCAAGGTCCGCCAGTGTGGAGCAGCTCCGGATATCAAGAGAGACGTTGCCGACTACCGAGTCAAAGTCGTGGTCTTCTTGCCGGGTGAACTCATCGATAACACCCAAAATGTTCCCGTCATATCCAACGTACCACCATAGAAAGCGTTTGGGTTCGGAAAATTCAAACGGTGTGCGTACTAACAGGCCGATGCCTGCTCCTTCGATGTTATCGACGAGGTACCCCTCATTTTTTACGCGTTCAAATACCGGTGATTCCGACAGACCGACTTGCGCAAGAACATCCTTAATTTTGGGGGCGTAAAGTAGAGAGACTTTGCTCACCGAGTAGGCGCTGGGGTTGAGCTGTCGAGCGACATCCAATGAGGTTGTATTCTCAAGCGAAATTTCTTGCGTGGTGTCTGCCTGGCGTTTAGATCGCTCAAGCTCATCGCCCCACACGGAATTTGTGATGACCAGTGTTTTCATAGCTGATGTCAGCACGCTAGTCTCCAGCGGCTTACCCAGAAGCCTGAAGTACTCTTGCTTTAACTGCTGCAAGCTCTTGCCTTTTACCAGCGCTGACATTTCTTGCTTTGCCATGTCACGTACAAAAGGGTCTCTGGAACGTTGTACTCGAACGTCTGCGATTGTGCCCTCGGGTGAAATCGCCCAGACGTACTCGGTGATTCCCCATTCCCCCTGCTCGCTTCTTGAGTGCACGAAACCGGCTATCTGTTCATCTTTCACAACGATGTACAGGGTATGGCGGCCCAATTCATTGAAATGCAAATCGAATGGCAGTTCATCGATTACCGCCGCCCGCGCGTCGCGACCGATTGTTCGCACGCTGGAACGATAGCTATTAGCTGATGGGAAAAGATCGTAGATAGAGGCTGTCGGGTCTCTGAGCGCGCAAAACGCAGCGGCGTGACCAGATGGAGCCGCGCTAGCGAATAGAATAAGCGCCAGCAGTGCGATACTGGCTTGTTGGTAAAGACTAAACTTGGTCATGTCAAATCC
>CAZSYU010000116.1:10029-11922 GCA_964611345.1 uncultured Pseudomonadales bacterium | reverse complement strand
CGCTGATGCCACGACCATTGGAACACTGGGGTTCGGTGGTACGACGGGCACCCTGACAACAACGTTGGGCGCCAACACCGTTCAGAACGATGCAGGGACACCCGCCGATACCGGATTGATACGCCACGTAGAAATCTTAATCCCTGCCGACGGCGCCCGCTTTGTTCGTATCGATCTTATCGGTTTTGGCAGTCCCAATGGCTTTCAAGTCCGCGGTGCCCAGTACCAGGACGCCTGCCAGGTAAACGCGCCCCTGACGCCAGAGCTCGTTCTAACGAAAACCGTTGAGGTCTTTGAACCCAATGGCTTGTCGGTACCTGGTGCCGATGTGGTTTATACCATTCGAGTGCAGAACACCGGTTTGGCGGACACCGACGCCGACAGCGTGGTGTTGCTCGATGCGATACCAGCGCAGCTTTCGCTCGTGAACCTGCCGTTTCAATCACCACCCGGTACCACGCTTACACCAAACCCCATATCGTTCAACCAAAGCGATGCAAACATGGACTTCCAGTTTGGCCGTGATGTCGGCTTTTCGAACAGCACGACGGGTCCAACTCAATTTGCTGACTGTACAGACGCACTCACAGGTTCGCTAAACCCACAGATCAACTTTATTTGCTTAAACCCTAAGGGTCTGTTGGCCGCTGACCCAACCGGTGTAACCGTCCCGGAGATCGTCTTCCAATTCCGAGCGCGTATCCAGTAACGCACAGCCTATCTGGTGTGCAGCCTATCTGGTCTAGGGAGCGCTGATTTCCATGCGCGGTGGTGCCATGCCGTGGTGTCCGACCAGAGACCAGACCGGCCAATGGCGAGCCCCATACCTTCAGGCAGTGTGTTAGCGCTGCGACTCGTAGCAATCGTCCCAGAGCCGCTTGGAGTGGTTAGGCTGGTTGTTAAACAGCTGTTTAACAACTATTTAGAAACTATTTAGCAAGTGTTTAGCAGTTCATTGGCGGTTGTGAACAATTTGTATCTCAGGCGTGAGCAGCTAATTTGCTTTCGAGTTTTGCTTTAGAATGAACGACCAGGTAATGGACCACTGGAAATTGCCTGATGACAGCTATTGCGGGCAGCGGAAGATGGGTTGGGCATTGCGCGCATACACTGTAGTCGGTTGTTGGGTACGGCGATTTAGTGCAGGTTTGAACTCAATACGTTCGAGGAGTATCTAACTCAGCAACCCGTCGGTCGATGGTAATCAAATTCGAAAAGGACAGGCGTTGAACCCCGGGAATCTTTCACAAATCACAGAGCATTGGTACGTGACTGCCAACGACTGCGATGTGGTTCTGCGTGTCCTTCCAGACATGTCGCTTGGTGAGTCGGAGACTGGAGAAATCAGTCTTGACGACGACGGTGCTCTGCTGTCACTGAGTATCGACGGCGACGGGTCACTGGAGGTGTTCGTACTTAGTGGTGAGTTAGAATCTGAGGACGGGGAGTTTGCCGGGAAACGACTCCTCGCCTTCGACTCCGCTGCGCTAATAAAACTGCCTAACAACACCCTGCGGCTGGATAGAGACATTCTCGGCGGCGGGGAGAGCGACGCATCGTTGCTGCCGTGTGTGATATGGCGAACGGCCGGCGGCGAAGCTTACGCGCCGGCAGTGGGCAGCGTCGATACGACGGAAGCGCCGCCTGCTCTCGACCTCTATGCGCTTGAATCCAGTTCACCCAGTGTGCCCGAACCCAGTGCGCCTGAACCCAGTGTGCCTATACTCACCGATCCTGTATTCAGTGCGCCCGAACCCAGTGTCCCTAAGCCCAGTGTCCCTAAGCCCAGTGTACCTAAGCCCAGTGTACCTAAGCCCAGTGTGCCTAAGCCCAGTGTGCCTAAGCCCAGTGTACCTGTGCTCACTGCGTCTGCACTCAGTGCGGCCGAACCCA
>CAZSYU010000116.1:0-9929 GCA_964611345.1 uncultured Pseudomonadales bacterium | reverse complement strand
CCTAAGCCCAGTGTACCTGTGCTCACTGCGTCTGCACTCAGTGCGGCCGAACCCAGTGTGCCTGTGCTCACTGAGCCGAAAATAACTTTACCGGAAATCACTGTTGCTGAACTCGGTGTGCCCGCACGCGATGAACCTAACAGTGTGCCCGTTATCAAGGAGCGGCCAACCCCGCAGAAACTTCCTGGCAAAACGCCCGGCAACCACAAAAACCGCAAGAACTTCTTCCCCCTCGCATCAGCAGGGTTGGTATGCCTCTTTGTCTGGCTTGTTTATCCAGTAATACTTAACGACCTCACTCCGGAGCAGCCAGTACCGGTTGCGGATGGCATAGTGAATCGCCAGACAGCAGATCAGCTCGCTGATCAGCTCGCTATTGAACAAGTCCCCACGGTAGCACTACCGAGCGAGCTCCAGATCGGTGACAAAAATGCAAACGCAGCCGCGCCAGTTGCTACGCCAGCAACTGCAGCATCGAAGACGACTGCAGCGATCGTCATCCCACCGAAAGAACCCATAGCTGATGACCTGGTCTCGACGCCTGAACCTGAACCTGAACCTGAACCTGAAACTGAAGTAGCGGTTGCAGAACGCGAAACAACGCGCAACACGGTCGCGTCAGCCGAAAGTACAAGATCGCAACCAGCCAACCGGAACCCGCAGATAGAACGCGAAGGCGCTGTAGCTGCCCAGGCTGTCCAAGCGATAGATGAAGTCCAAGAACAAGAAGTAGAAGCAGTGGCAGAAGTAACGGTACAAGAAGTAGAAGCGCCAGTAGCGGTAGAACCAGAAACTGTAGCTGCAGTGTTACAGCAAGACCAAGAAGAAGTAACACAAGAAGCAGTAGCACAAGAAGAATTGACGGTAGCAGAGCTAGTAAAAGCGGAGCCGCAGAGCGAACCAGAGCAGGCACAGGTGGCTCTGCTGCTGTACGAACGAGATTTGCTGGCCGCCGAGTTAGCGTTGGCTCAGGGTCGGCTCACGCACCCGCCAGAAAACAGCGCATATACACTTTTTAAAAAGCTGGTGGCTTCGAACCCGGAGTCCCCTGAGGCCAGGCGCGGCTTTCAGGCACTGGGTCCGGCACTTGTTAATCGCGCTTTCGCAGAAGTTGCCGCCAGGCGTTGGAGCGATGCGCAAGCCACGCTGGCTGCAGCGGCAGAGGTAGGTGCCAGCCCCAGTCTCGTCGCTGATCTAAGTCGTGATGTTGCGTATCAGCAGCGTTTAGCCGATGCCGAGGCCGGACGTTTCGACACACTCTATCCAGAGGCGGAACTCGTTGCGCTGAATCGTACGACGCCACGTTTGCGCCGTTACGCACCAGACGGTATGAACACGGTGCAAATCGAGTTCACGATATCAGTTGCTGGTGACGTGCAAGACATTGAGGTGCTCGGCGCACCACCGCAGCGACTGGAACGCGTTGTGCGTCAGGCCGTGACTGACTGGCGCTTTGAACCTGTCCTGTCCGGCACGCGCCCGATACCGGTGCGAACTCGGATTGGTCTAAAAATACCCTAGCAATTTGACATCCGGCAGCGACCACGCAATCGATAGCGACCGCAAGCAAAGCGAATGTCAGTAACTTTTTCTTCTGAGTACCAGCAACAATGAACAGTCCAGCAGTTTTTAACGATATCGCCCTGACCAAGCAGCTTGCCGACGGTACGATTGAGTGGGTAACGTTGCAAAATGTTGCACAACTGGAACCAGCGGTTGCTGGCGTGTCATACACGCTGATCGATCGCGGACGAAGTTACGAGGCCCCACAATCGCTCAGATTAGAACGTCGCGGCGATAACCTGATCGTCCGCTCGGAAGGTGCAGAGTTACTGATTGTCACCGATTTTTTTGCGGTCGAAGGAACCAGTTTCTACCCACAGCCTGACGTCGCGAGCGGCGCGGGTCCGTTTTCTGGGCCAGAGATCACGCCAGACACCGAGTCAGTTCGCGAGTCGTCAGATGGCCCCTTAATCGTTTGGCTCGGCGGGTCGGATGCAAGTGGCGAGCGCGCCGAGCAGGAAGCAGCAACCGTCGTGAGAGAAGGCGGTATTTCGCCCTGGGTCTGGGTGGGCGGCGGACTTGCTTTGCTGGGGATCGCTGGCGCCGCGGGTGGTGGCGGTGGGGGAGGCGGTGACGATACCCCTGCCATCGCTCCAGCTCCACCGCCGCCACCTCCACCTGAGCCAAGCGATACTACGCCGCCGCAAATTACCTCGAGCGAGACCGCCGAAGCGATTGATGAGAACAGCAGTGCCGGGCAGGTGGTTTATAGCGCGGCTGCGACAGATGCCGCTGCGGTGACCTGGAGCCTCACCGGCGCAGATGCCGAGTTCTTTAGTATCGACAGCGGTTCAGGTGTCGTCACGCTCCTCGAGAATCCCGATTTCGAAACGCAACCGAGTTATGAATTCACAGTAGTGGCTACAGATGCGGCGGGTAACCAGAGCCAGCAATCGGTGTCGTTAGCTGTCAACGACCTGAACGATGCAGCCCCCCGAATAACCTCCGGCGCCACCGCGGCTACCGTGGATGAAAACAGCGGGGCGGGTCAGGCAATCTATACCGCCACGGCTGAGGGTAACGTAACCTGGAGTCTGGCCGCCGGCAGTGACTCGCAGTTAAGCATCAATGCAGACAACGGTGTAGTTACGCTCTCAACGAACCCTGATCACGAGACGCAATCCAGCTTCAGCTTCACCGTTGTCGCCACCGATGCGGACGGTAATCGTAGCGAACAACCGGTGAACCTGGTCATCACTGACCTGGATGAAGTTGCACCAACCATCACCTCGGGTGCAGCAACGCAAGCAATCGACGAAAACACCGGTGCGGGTCAACTTGTATACACAGCGACCAGTACCGATCAGGGCGACATAAGTAGCGACCCAATCACCTATAGCCTCGCGCAGGTTGGAGACGCCGCTGCTTTCAGCATCGACCCAATCTCCGGTGCCGTGACACTGCTCGAGAATCCGAACTTCGAGGTCCAACCCCGCTATGACTTCACCGTCATTGCAACCGATGGTGCAGGCAACAGTTCCCAACAGTCTGTCTCGCTGGATGTGAACGATTTAGACGACAGCGCACCCTTTATCTCCTCGGGTGCCGTCGCCAATCCCATCGACGAGAACAGCGGCGCCAATCAGCCGATCTACATTGCAGTTGCCGAGGGCGGAGTGACCTGGAGCCTCGATGCGGGCGCCAACTCGGATGAGTTAAGTATTGACCCCGTTAGTGGCGTGGTAACACTCACCATTGACCCGGATCACGAAACACAGGCCGACTATACGTTCACAGTAATCGCAACCGACGCTGCCGGTAATAGTTCCGAGCAGACCGTGACCCTGGTCATCAACGACTTAGACGAAGTCGCGCCGACCATTACTTCGTCGTCGACTGCAGATGCGATTAACGAGAACACGGGCTCAGGCCAGGTGGTGTACACCGCCACCAGCACCGACACCGGCGACATCAGTACCGGCCCCATCCAGTACAGTCTGGCACCCGGACCAGATGCCGCAGCGTTCAGCATTGGGACTACCAGCGGTGTCGTAACCCTAATCGAAAACCCCGACTTCGAGGCTCAATCGAGCTATGAGTTCACGGTAGTTGCGACTGATGCGGCAGGCAACAGTACCCAGCAATTAGTCTCTTTGGCTGTGAACGATATAGACGAGAACGCACCCCCTATAACCTCCGGAGCTACCGCTGTACCTATCGACGAAAACAGCGGAGCCAATCAGGCTGTCTACACGGCAACGGCGGGCGAGGCCGTAACCTGGAGCCTTGCGCCTGGCGGAGATGCTGGTGCGTTCAGCATCGACGCAGTCACCGGCGAAGTAACGCTTCTCGTCGACCCTGATCACGAAACGGACCCCAGCTATGCGTTTATCGTGGTTGCTACCAATGAAGGCGGCAACAGTTCGCAGCAAGTCGTGTCGCTGGCCGTTAACGATTTGGATGAGGTTGCACCCACCATTACGTCTGCACCGACGGCAGATGCAATCGATGAGAACAGCGGAGCCAACCAGATTGTTTACAGGGCCACGAGCACTGATACAGAAGATATCAGTACGGGCAGCACAACATACAGCCTGGCCCCCATAGACGATGGTGCCGCATTCTCCATTAACGCGACTACAGGCGTTGTAAGATTGCTCGCAGACCCAGACTTCGAAGTCCAGTCCAGCTACATGTTCACCGTGGTAGCCACCGACGCCGCAGGGAATAGCAGCGAGCAAGCTGTCACTCTCGACATTAACGACGTCGACGAGACGCAACCTTCTGTTGTCAGTGTTGTGCTTAGCGACGCGCTCGGCGCCGAAAACAATGTACTCAATGCTGGCGATACCGTTCAGGTGACCGTGACGCTGGACAGAACTGTTAGCGTAGATGTAACGAGTGGAACGCCGCAGATCAGCCTGACTATAGGCAGCGCGACAGTGGTTGCAGACTTCGTCACTGGTGGCGGTCCGGACGAGCTGCTGTTTGAATACGTAGTCCAGGCTGGCGACAACGATGGCGATGGCATCAGCATTCCGGCTAACGCGATCATCGCCAGCGGGGCGCTAATAGCCGATGTACTAGACAATGTCGCAGATCTCGATCATGCGGCGGTCGCTGACAACGACGATTTTCTAGTAGACACCGAGGCGCCAACGCTCGCTTCGAGCAATCCGGCAGACGATTCCGTCGACGTGCTTATCGGCGCTAATATCGTATTGACCTTCGCCGAAGCTGTGACAGCGGCCGAAGGCAACATCACCATTAGCAACGGCGCCGACACATTGGTAATTGACGTTACCGACGAATCGCAAGTTGATGTGAATGGCGCTGAGGTAACCATCAACCCGGTTGACGACCTGGATCCCAACAGCACATACAATGTACAGGTCGACGCGGATGCATTTTTAGATATCGCAGGCAACGGCTTCGCCGGCATCAGTGATGCGCAAGAGCTGAATTTCGACACCGAAATTGTCGCTGACCCGAGCGTTGTGGTTTTCGATCTGATAGGGGACAACACCTCAAGTCACAGCGACCGCGAGTTCGATCCGGACGTCAGCTACGACATTTACATTCTCGTTGACAGTAATTCGGACGCGCTTGCGACAATAAACCCTGGGCAGCGCTGGAGTGGCGCGGGCAACCTCGGCAGTGATGACCGCATCATCCTGGTTGGCGACGGTGCCGACGTCGAAGGCCCAGCGGGCGTGGTCAGCGGCGTAGAAGTTGGCGGCAACTTCGCGGCCTGGCAAACTGCTGACGGCGCTACTGCGGCGAGATTCGAAGGCTTTTTATTAGACCGGACGACCGCTACGGGCGATGACACTGCCAGATTGTTCGCTGAGTCGCCCGATGACGAGTTCTTCAGTAACCAGGGCTCTAATCTCGCGACGCGCTATCTCACTGAACTGCCGGCTGGAATTCTAACTTCGCAGGGCCTCGTGTGAGGAGTGTGACGGATGCAACCACGTGCCAGCTGCACGATACGCAACTCGATGACTTGTTCGGCAACGAAGATTTGGCTATCGCGGATGCCTGGCTTGAGCAAAGGCGTAGCGATCTAGACCCAGACCGCTGGTGCGCTCTGTTAAGCAAGTTCGCGCGACGTTTAGCGTTTACCGATCGCCACACGCAAGCCGAGGAATGGCTGCGCAGCGGAGTTCGGCAACACCCTGACAACCCAGATCTCTTAGACCAGCTTGCAGATCTGGTGCACGTCCAGGGTCGCGCGCGCGAAGCCATTGCGTTGCTGCGGCGCGCAATCGCCGTAGCGGGCGAGGATAACGAGCGGTGTTTCGCACTGTGGCTAAAACTATCGGCGCTCGCGCTGCCGGCAAATCCGGCCCAGGCAAAGGTCGCGGCGGAGCAAGCAAACGATGCGCTCAAGCGTCATACGCAAGCCTCTGCTGTGAGCGAAGGTAGCGGCAGTGAGCGAACACTGCAGCTCGAACTGGCCCTGGCAAACTGTGAGGCCCACAGTGATGAACCGCGCGTTGCCGAGGCACGCTATCGGCGCCTACTTGAGCAGCAACCGCAGCAGTCCGGTGCCTTGCAGGGGCTCGGTCAGTTGCTGCTGCAGCTCGGCCGCATAGACGAGGCCATTGCGCTTTTTGAGCGACTTAAAACGGCTGATGCCGGGCGTGGCTACGGTGCGTTGATGCGTGTGCGTCGCTTCCCGGACGAAGTAGAGACACTGCACCGACTGGAACGCGCGGCACGTACCCCGGGGTTGGAGGGCTCAGTTCGCACCGGCTTGCTGCTCCAGCTTGCCGCTGCCTGGGAGAATCGCGGCGGCTACGATCAGGCGTTCGCACTGGCGGACGAAGCGAACACCGCGGCGCGCCGGATGCTGAGCTACAATGCCGATCAACACCGTCAGCACTGCGCGCGCATTCGTCACGCCTACCCCGAGGCGCTGTATCAACAGCGCGCGGACAGTGGCGTCACTTCAACACTGCCCGTGTTTGTCGTTGGCATGCCGCGCTCAGGCACCACACTGGTCGAGCAGATTATGGCAGGCCACAGCGCCATTCACGGTGCCGGTGAGTTAGGCACTATTCCGCAGATCATTGCGGGGCTTGAACGCTGGGAACGGCGCACAGGCTCGGGACGACACTATCCCGACTGCGTAGATGATCTCGACCCGACTGTGCTGCGCGGCATCGCCCAACGCACGTTACAAGACCTCCAGGCTTTCGCTCCTGAAGCGAAGCATGTGGTAGATAAACTGCCTCACAACTTTCAGCATATTGGTCTGATTCGCCTGTTATTTCCTAACGCGAAGATCATTTCGGTACGTCGCGATCCCCGCGACATCGCGATCTCAAATTACTTTATGGACTACGCCGCCAAGCACAGCGGTATGGGTTTCGCCTACGACCTGGATTGGATCGGAGAGCAACTCGCAGACCATAACCTGCTGATGCAGCACTGGCACAGGGTGTGTGCGGGAGAAATTTTAGAGGTCAACTACGAAGACCTGATCGACAACCCGGAGGTTAGCGCACGCCAAATGTTGGCCCACATAGGCGTCGACTGGGAACCACAGGTCCTCGACTTTCATAACCTCGATCGCACTGTTAAAACCGCGAGTGTGTGGCAGGTGCGCCAGCCACTATATGCAAGCTCCAAAACTCGTTGGCGACGTTATAAAAACCACCTGCAGCCGTTGATCGCTGCAACCAACCGTCGCATCTGCTGCCAGCCTATTGAGATGGTCACGCTGCCGGAACCGGGTTGGCTAAACACCGGAGTCGATCTATTCCGCCGCGGTGACCTCGATGGCGCGGAGTACCGCTTCAAGCAGTTACTGCATCACGTGTCGGATCACGCCGCCGCCATGTACATGCTGGGGCTGGTTTATTTACAGAAGGGTGCGTTGGCTGCGGGTGTAAAATTACTGGAAGATGCGTTGCAGCGCTGTCCGTGGAATCGTCACTGGCGCTCCGATCTCGCTGAGGCTTATCTGCTAGCCGGTCGACGGGACGACGCGCAGGCACTGTCTGGCGGGACGACGGTTGCGCGACCTCCAAACAGCGCGGGACAACGGTCCAATTCCGGACCTGTGGCTCTCGACTATCTGTACTTTTCGGAAGAATCAGCATGCGCAAGTTCTGGCCCATCCTCCGCTACCGGCTAACCATTGGGCTACTCGCAGGCGCATTGACCACCGTCGGTGCAGCGAGTGCGCAAGCGGCGGAGCGCCTGCTTGAGTTGGCAGATGAGGTGGCAAATGAATTGGTGAGTGCGGAGCTGGATGGGCTGGTTGCTGCACTCCAGGCTACCGCCAACAATCACCCAGCACTTGCCAGCGAGTCAGCAAAGGTGAGCGCCGCTCGCTATGCAGTCAGTGCGGAGCGAACCCAGCGGTTTCCTTCGCTTTCGGTGCAAGCTCAGCAGTTCACAAGTGGCGGTCGGTCGACGGTCGCGGGCGAAGACCTGACACGCCCGGCCATTGTGCGCTTAAGACAACCGCTGTGGTCGTTTGGTCGTATAAAAAGCAGCATCGCGGTAGCCAACGCTGGATTGAATATCGGCAAGGCAGATCAACTGCGAGTGCGCCGACAGTTACTTGAAGCAACCGCTGCAGCCTATGCCGCAGTTCGCGGCAGCGCGGAGCACGTCAACATCGCGCAGCACAATGTGACGGAGCATAACGCCTTGCTCGAGCGAATTCGCGGTCGGGTGCGGGGCCAGCTGGCGTCAAGCGCAGACGAGCGGTTGGCAACGACTCGACTGCTACAGGCCGAGGGCGCACTGACCAGGGCAATGAGCGACTTCGAGGGCCGCCGGGAAGAGTTGTTCGGGTTGACCCAGGTGGCGGTTGGCACCAGTGCGCCGGTACCCGGTGAACTGCTCAAGTTGGCCGACAATAACGAACTCATTGAGGAAACCTTAAGTCGGCATGCCGAGGTCCGGCTTGCGCAACAGCAGCTCGCCGAAGCCGAGGCAGAGATCCAGGCGGTGCGCCGGTCTTCGCTGCCAACCATCTATCTACAGGCAGACCGGCTGAATGATCAACCGGCGCTGGTCGACGACAACCAGCTCAGCCTTGTGTTCGAGGCATCACTTGACAGCTTTGGATTCGGCGCCCGCCGGCGCACCAACGAAGCCCAGGCCAGGTTTGAGGCGGCCGAGGCAGAGGTCGCCGCCACCAAAGTTGAACTGCGTCGCCAGTTACGCGCGTTACAACGAAGTCGGCGTCTGCAGACTTCGTTGATAGAACTTCACCGGCAAGCCCGAGACGACTTGCAAGCGCTGCTTTCCTCTTACCAGAGCCAGTACGAGAGCGGTACAAAAAGCTGGCTGGACCTGTTGAATATTCAGCGCGAGCTGTTCGACCAACGGCTCCAACTATTACAGGCGCGCAACGATTGGACCGTTCAATCGTTGCAGCTCAGCGCGCGAGCGGGTGGTCTGGATGCGCTGGTCGAGGTGGACGGGTCTCTCGATGGGTGAGAAACCGAAGGGTGAGCAGGTGATGGGTGAGCAGGTGGTGCTTGGACAAGCGCAGGTTGTACAGCCCGCGATTAAGGATAATCTGGCAAGCCAACTGGTCTGGCAGGAGTTGTTCCGCGAACGGGGTTGGATGTGGCAGTTGGTAGTGGCCACCTGTTTGATTAACCTCTTCGCCGTCTCTACCTCGTTATTTGCAATGCAGGTGTACGACCGGGTGGTGCCGACGCTTGCCTACACAACGCTGACCACACTGGCGGCGGGCATGGCCATTGTAGTTGCGCTCGATTGGACGTTAAAGATAGTTCGTGCACGTATCCTCGACAGTCTCGCAAGTGCGGTCGACGAACGTATGTCGCAGCACGTCTTCGAGCACCTGCTGCAGCTGCGGCTAGACGCACAACCCAAGAGCCTCGGCACTCTCGCGGCCCAAATCTCAAGCCTCGAAACGGTGCGGCATTTCTTCACCGCGACGGTGATCTTTGCGCTGGTAGACCTGCCTTTTGCGTTGATGTTTCTGGCTTTCATTATGGTGATTGGAGGCGCAGTTGCCTGGGTTTACGTGCTGTTGCTGCCGGCTGCGATTCTGCTCGGGTTGGTGACTCAATGGCGGCTAAAGGGACTTGCCCGCGATCAGTTATCGCGCAGTAACGAACGGCAAGGTTTGCTCGTTGATAGCATCCGTGGTGCTGAGTCGATTCGTGCTAATAACGCAGCCAACCGGTTTGCTGGTGAATGGCGCGAATTGACGCAAAGCATCAACCGCTACCGCATTTCGCAACGCGCGTTTAGCAGTTTAAGTTCCGTAACTACCAGCAGCCTGTCTGTCAGCGCCTATGTTGCCGGTGTGGTGGTAGGCGTTGCGCAGATTGAAGCAGGCCTGTTAACGATGGGCGGTCTGGTTGCCTGCACCATTCTCGGCGGCAGAGTCATCGCTCCGGTTGCGCAGAGCGTGCATCATCTCG
>CAZSYU010000115.1:0-12522 GCA_964611345.1 uncultured Pseudomonadales bacterium | reverse complement strand
CGCAAGCGACTAGCCTTTCGCGCTCACCACTCATACCTGGTACTGACGCCTGAGGTCCTCCGTCAATTCCGCAACGCGCGCCGAGTTGTCTGGAACCGCTGTTTTTGTCACTACAGCCTGTTGCAATCGTTCCAGCATGAACTGCCAGGTGGCAAGCACAAAGCACGCTGTGTCCAGGTCGGCAAACACAAAACTGGTGACCGTCGCTGTGGTTTTGGCTTCGCCGGTGGGGACAAAGTCAAAACGAATGATCGTCTCATCCGAAAGCTCGTGAGCGTGCCACGTAAACTCAATCACGTGCGGACGAAACAGAACCTTCACCGTGCCCACCATGCCAAACGCGCCATCGGGAAAATTCAGTTGAATCCGCCCGCCCTCGCCCTCGATCGTGCCAGGCGCAAACCACCAGCCTAGGGTTTCGGACTGTGTTGCCGTGCTCCACACCGTATCGATATCCGCATCGATGTTGAGTGCCGACTCAATCCGATAGCAGCGATGGGTACCGGTAATCTGGGTGGGTGGCTGCTCGCTCATGGGATCCATCACTAGGCAGAATAGAGTTTGAGGAGTTCCTCAATCCGGCCAGCCGTATCTTCCACTTTTCCTGTTTCAAGCAAACTCTTTAGTCGCTCCCCGGCAAAATGATGCCATCCGGCCGCCCCACCGGGCGCACTGGCTGCGGGCATAAACTGCACGAGATTGAGCCCAGTCTTTGCGGCACCGAGCTCGACGAGATCAATTCGCAACAAGCTGCAGGTCGCCGCTTCATACCAGTCTGGATTGTTTGTTGGCTGTTCTTGCCAGGTGAACTCGAGAATGTGTGGAGGACGCCAGACTTTGATCAGCCCATCAATCCATGACCCATCACCCAACCGGATCGTTCCGCCTTCTGCTGGTTCTATGATTCCACCCGGCTGCCAATCGGGCCACCAGAGCTGAACCTGCTCGAGTGTGGTGATCGCCTCCCACACAACAGCGAGTGGCGCGTTGATGGTATTGGTCAACGACACCCGACGCACGGTGCCCTCGCCCTGAATCTGCGCGTACCTCTGTACTTGTCCATGTTCCATCATGTCTTTTCTCCACAAATAGGCAGACCACGCCCTAGTTAGACTTAACGTAGACGCAATTCGAGCGCTCGACACCATCTTCGTGCTTGTCAATCTGCGGCGTAACGCATTCCAAACTGAATCCACAACGCTCAGCCACTTTTCGGGACGCTGCGTTTCGTTCATCGGTGACTAGTTCAACCCGGTCGACACCAAACGCTCCCAATGCCAATGGCGTAATGGCATTGACCATCTCCGAGGCATAGCCTCGCCCGGCTTCACTACTCCTTACCCAATAACCGACCTCGGTGGTTCGTAGTGCCCAATCGGGTCGATGCAATCCAACAGAGCCAACCAGACGCCCCGTACTCTTTGCAAACGCGAGATAGGCAAAGTCTTTGTGGGACTGAAAATTCTCCAGCGCATCCTTGCACCGGGATTGAGCTGAAGAAAGCGTTTGTTCTTCAGCTATCCAGGGCACGTGCCAGAGATACTCTCGCAGCTCATTGACTGATTCGGTCAAAGCCAGGTGGAGTTCTGGTGCGTCTTTGAGACCAAGTGGGCGTAGCGTTAACCGCTCTGTTTCAAACGCTGTCGGAACAACAGGCTGATCTTGCGCCTTAGGGTGCATCCAGCGCACAAATCTTGCCCACACGCCGCGCGTGCCGATCGCCGCCAAAATCACTCTCGACAAAGGTGCGCAGAATGAGTGCCGCAAGTTCGTCACCCAGCACCCGCTGCCCCAGGCAAATCACGTTGGCGTCGTTGTGCTCGCGTATCATCTTCGCTGAGAAGGCATCGCTCACTACACCAGCACGTATCCCCGAAATCTTGTTGGCCGAAATCGCCATGCCTTGCCCGGTGCCGCACACCAACAGGCCAAACGCCGGGGCGTTGTTCTTCTCCCCTTCCAGAACAGCGTTGCTCACTGCAACGGCCACATCAGGGTAGTCAACAGACTCGCCGCTGTTGGCCGGACCAAAGGTCGACACCACGGTGTGGCCCCAGCTGCTGAGTAGCTCCGCGAGCTGCTCTCGCATGTCGATTCCGCCGTGATCGCTGCCTACGTAGAAGTTCATCAAGAATCGCTCTGTGCCGCGCTGTGGATACGGCCGAAGCTTACTTCATTCGCTCACAAAGCCAAGCAGTTCGGCGCTATCGGCAAACACGATCTCTGCACCGGCAGCCTGTAGTTCGGCCCGACTACCAAACCCCCAGCCCGCACCCCAACTGCGAATGCCATTGTTGTTGGCCCCGATGGCATCGTGTTTTCTGTCGCCTACCATGACACTGCGGCTGGCCACTGCCCCCGTTTGCTCGAGCGCATAGGCGAGCAACTCTGTCTTGTCCGAACGCACTCCTGAAAGCTCTGCCCCAAAACTCTGCGCAAAATATTGGGCGAGCTCAAAGTGCTCGAGTATGCGCTCAACAAACACCAGTGGTTTACTTGAGGCCACGTAACAAATGGCGCCCAAGTCATTGATATTTATCATTAACTCATCAATACCAGAGTACTTTGTATTCTCGAACAGACCAACATCGGCAAAGCGCTCGCGATACAGCTCACAGGCCCTGTCGGCACGCTGCTCATCAAGCAATTGCACAAAAATGTCGCGCAACGGTGGCCCTATGCACCAGCTCAAATCGGCGGCGGCTGGCACGTGCGCTCCCAGCTGCGCTAGGGCAAATCGAATGCAACTGGTGATGCCAATGAACGGATCGGTGAGAGTGCCGTCGAGATCAAAGAACCAGACATCCGGCAGATCACTCCGCACAATGATGCCTAACCGGTGGCCAACGTGCCGCGCACCACGGCTTGCACCCGACCACCCACCTGATAAGCGTCCTTACCAATATTGAGATAAATTCGTGACGGCCGCTGCATGTAGTCCCCTTGCGCCACAACATAACGACCTGGTGCCTTGCCGCAATGGTCTCGCAAGTAAATCGCAAACGCGCTGTTGGCGCTGCCGGTGGCTGGGTCTTCGCGAATACCGCCCGCATCAAAAAACATGCGCGCGGCGTAGTCGGTTGAGTCCGTCGATTCGCAGAAGGCAAAAACACTGCGCGCGGGCACTCCGGCCTCAAGCAGACGAGTGCGCACTTGCGCGTTTAACCCTACCCCAGCCAACACGCTCGCATCACGTACCCCGATAAACACAAACTCGGGGCCGATGCGCATGAGAGTGGGAACATATTCAGACGCCAAATCATCGATGGCAATGTTCAGTAAGGCGGCGGCATCAGCGCGATCGAGCGTGCCAGTCGCTTCGGGCATAGGTGGGGCCATCCAGCAAACCCCATCATCGGCGAAGGTGACCTCAACCGGACCTACCTTAAGGTCAAGGATATAGCTGCCGTAGGTGCGCCCCAGCACCCATGCGGTACCCAACGTGGGGTGCCCGGCAAAGGGCAACTCAGCCCCTGGGGTAAAGATTCTTACTCGCGCTCGTTCTTCGCTATGCTCAAGCACAAAGGTGGTCTCCGAGAAATTCATTTCCCGGGCAATGTCTTGCATGCGCGCTGTCGTAAGCGCAGCCGCATCATGTACAACGGCTAGCTGGTTGCCCTCGAGCGGGGCTTGCGCAAACACATCGACAATGTCGAGCGGCAGACCAGACATAGCGCTTGGCTAGCCCTTAAATTCCGCCACCAGGCCACCGATCGATTCCTTGGCATCGCCAAACAACATACGGGTGTTGTCGCCGAAGAACAGCGGATTGTCGACACCTGAGAAGCCAGAGCTCATCGAGCGCTTCAACACGAACACGGTCTGTGCCTTGTCGACATCGATAATGGGCATGCCGTAAATCGGGCTGTTTTCGTCTTCGCGCGCCGCGGGGTTAACCACGTCGTTCGCACCAATCACCACCGCCACATCAACCGACTCCATGCGTGGATTAATGTCGTCCATTTCAATGAGCTGGTCGTAAGGCACATTTGCTTCGGCGAGCAACACGTTCATGTGCCCCGGCATGCGCCCCGCCACCGGGTGAATGGCGTAGGTTACTTCGCAGCCATTAGCTTCCAGCAATTCACCAAGCTCACGAACAACGTGTTGCGCCTGCGCTACTGCCATGCCGTAGCCAGGCACAAAAGTAACCGAAGAGGCCGCCTCGAGAATGAGGTAGGCGTCTTCGCCAACAATGGGCTTCACTTCGCCTTCTACCTTGGTTGCTGTTTTGGTGGCACCAAAGCCTGAAAACAACACGTTGGCCAATGAGCGGTTCATGGCCTTACACATGATGTTGGTAAGAATGATACCGCTGGCACCTACCAGAGATCCGGCCACAATCAAAATGTTGTTGTCGATTGCAAAGCCCGCCGCACAGGCTGCAAGCCCCGAATAGCTATTGAGCAGCGAGATCACCACCGGCATGTCTGCGCCGCCGATCGGCAATACTGCCATCACACCAAACACCAGCGATAAGATGACAATCAAGATAAAGAAGAAGCTTGAAGCGCTGGGGTTAAAACAGAAGAAAATGCCCGCGAGTATCAGCGTCGCCAGAATGGCGCCATTTACCAGTCGCTGGGCATCAAACACTTTTGCCGCGCTGTCTATTTTTTCGGACAGCTTGCCGTAGGCGAGCAGTGAACCGGACAGGGTAACCCCGCCGATCAACACAGACAGAAAGATGGTAAATGCGGTGAAGCCACTGATCGGACCGCCACTTAAATCGTACAGTGCTGCCCAGCCGACCAACAGACTGGCAAAACCACCAGAACCGTTAAACAGTGCGACCATTTCAGGCATAGAGGTCATTTCGACCTTTTTCGCGGCAACGGCACCGACACCGCCACCAACAATACCGCCCAGCACGATCCAGGTGTAACCGCTAATCTCCTCACTGAACAGCGTGACAACAATGGCAATGACCATAGCTATGGCCGACAGCATATTGCCGCGCACTGCAGTCGCGGGAGAACCAAGTTGTTTCAGACCAAAAACAAACAGCGCCGCGCTGATAATGTAGACCAGGTTTACTGCTTCAATACTCATTTCGCAGCTCCAACAGCCGGGTTGCTGTCATCTTTTTTCTTGAACATCGCCAGCATACGGTTGGTTACCATGTAGCCGCCCACCACGTTGATCATCGCAAACGCCACCGACAAGAAACCCAGAAACGTTGCTGAGCCTGAGTAGTTGGCGCCCGCGGCAACCAGCGCACCCACAATGGTAATGCCCGAAATCGCGTTGGAGGCCGACATTAGAGGGGTGTGCAGCGTGGCTGGCACCTTGGCAATAAGTTCGAAGCCCAGAAAAATGGACAACATAAGAATAAAAGCGAGAAATACCGCGTCCATGATTGTGCTCCTTACAGGTTCTTGATGGTTTCGTTCACGATCTTCCCATCGCGGGTGATCACGCAGTTCTGCACTATGTCATCCTCAGGATCGAGGTTGAGGGTCTCGGCTTCTTTATCCCAAAACTCACTAAGCAGATTGAACAGGTTATTGGAGTACATCTCTGATGCGTTGCGACAGACTTCGCTTGGCAGGTTGCCAATACCAATAACCTTAACGCCGTTGATTTCTACCACTTCGTCGAGCTTGGAGCCTTCAACGTTACCGCCACTCTCCACAGCCATATCAACAACGACGCTGCCTGGACGCATTGATTCAACCATCTCTTTAGAGACGATCTGTGGTGCCGGACGACCGAACAGCTGGGCTGTCGTGATCACAATGTCTGACTGCGCAATGACTTTCGCCTGGCCTTGCTTCTGCAGCTCCACTTGTTCAGGTGTAAGTGCCTTGGCGTAGCCCTGTTCGGTTTGACCGGTTTCGCCCAAATCAATATCGACAAACTTGGCACCCAGTGACTGAACCTGCTCAGCAACTACCGGGCGAGTATCAAAAGCTTCAACGCGAGCCCCGAGGCGCTTTGCCGTCGCGATCGCCTGCAGGCCGGCAACACCTGCACCAATAACAAACACTCGCGAAGGCGCAATGGTGCCGGCTGGCGTCATCATCATCGGGAAAATTTTTGGCAGTTGCTGTGCCGCCTGCACAACCATCACGTAACCCGCGAGGTTGGCCTGCGACGACAGCGCATCCATTTTTTGTGCCCGTGTAGAGCGCGGAATCATTTCCATCGATATTGAGGTGACGTTCTTCTTCCGCATCGCCTTAATCAATCCCTTCTCGTTGAAGGGATCGAGGAAGCTGACATGGATACCACCTTCCTTTAGCTTATCGATGTCTTTTTCAGAGGGTTTGCGCACACGCAACACCACATCTGAATTTTTCAAAATTGTGGCGCGCTGCTTACCAATTTTGGCCCCGGCGTCTTTGTAGTCGTCGTCGCTAAACCCGGCGGCTGCACCTGCACCACTTTCGACCGTAATAGCAAATCCTGCTGCGGTTAGCTTTTTCACAGAGGCAGGAACGAGCGCCACGCGCTTCTCCCCTAACCAGCTTTCCTTAGGAACTCCGATTTGCATAATGCCCTTCCTTCAACCTTCAACCTTCAACCTTCAACGAGCCAACCTGATAGATGAACTGCCGTATTATTCAGTCAGTTCACTGAGAATGCCTTTTTAGCTGCTTTTCTTCGGCGGTCTGCCAGAGTAGCGAATCGATAAGGTCAAAACAAACCGGTTTTGTATTGGGCAAGTAACCTCTTGCAAGTAGTTGATTTGGCACTGACAATCATCGCCAAAGTCCGTGTTTTCTCGCTTATTTCGCAAATTTGCCAGAGCATCATAGACTGCGCACCCGAACAGTGCGCACCCATTCACTGCCCATACAATCAGGTAGCCCCTTTGTAATGACTAATCGAGCCGCCCTCTTTGCTGTATGCACTGCGTTTGCAACAGGCCTGCTGGCTAGCCTTGCTCTGCGCCCTGCAGGACAGGCATTACCGGCAAGCGCCGATAATCAAAACGCAATCAACCAGCAACTGCGGGTATCAACAGAGCGCCTGCGCTGGCGTATACCGGTCGCGTTTAACACCAACCTGCCAGGTCTTGGCGACAACATTCTGTACGTCGCAAAAGCGCTACGCGAGGCCAGCGGGGGGCGCCTCGACTTCGATATCTACGAGCCCGGCGAAATAGTCCCCGCCTTCAGCATCGTGGATGCCGTGCGGGACAACAAAGTAGAAGCCGGCTACACATGGCTGGGCTACGATCAGGGCAAAATTCCTGCTTCCGCGCTGTTGGGTGCCGTTCCCTTTGGTCTTGAACCCTGGGAATACAACGCCTGGTGGTACGAAGGCGGAGGCGAAGAGCTAGGCCAGGCGCTGTACGCCAGGCACGGCGTACACTTATTGCTGTGCGGAATCATTGGTCCCGAAACCGCAGGATGGTTTCGCGATCCGATCAACACACTCAGCGATGTGCAAGGTCTGAAAATTCGCTTCGCCGGGTTAGGCGGGCGCGTTATTAGCGAGCTTGGCGCCTCGGTAACTATGCTGCCGGGCGGTGAGATATTTCAGGCGCTCGAAAAAGGCGCCATTGATGCCACTGAGTACTCTTTGCCAAACGTCGATCAGCAACTGGGCTTTAACCGTGTTGCCAAACTCAACTACTTTCCAGGCTGGCATCAACCCTCTACTTCTTCACATCTGGCAATCAACGCCGACCGCTGGAACGCACTGGCCGCTGCCGATCAGGCCGCTATCGAAATGGCTTGTACGGCAGGCGTCACCCGTAACCTTGCGCGCGCCGAGCAGTTGCAAGGCAGCGTTATCGCCAACTTTCCAAACGTTGGCGTAACAGCAGGCAAGTTACCTGAACCCTTGCTGCGTGAACTGTATTCCGTCGCCCAACAAGTAATGCAGGATGAAGCAGAACAAGATGCCGACTTCGCGAAAATTCTGGCTTCGCAGAATAGTTTTCGCGCTGACTACCAGCACTGGAAAAAACTCGCTTACCTGCCGCGCGATTTCTGATGCTGCCTGAAACCAAATTCTCCATCGCCGTCGATCACGTCATCAGTCGAATCGGTCGCGCCATCTCCTGGGTTTGGATTATGTTGCTCGTTGTCATTGTCACCAACGTAACGCTGCGCTATTTGTTCGGCGAGGGTCGTATCGAGTTCGAGGAAATCCAGTGGCACCTGTACTCCATCGGCTTTCTCATTGGCCTTAGCTACGCCTACAGTGGAGACAACCACATCAGAGTTGACGTGTTGCATGAACGCCTGTCTCCCAGACGCAAAGCCTGGGTAGAGCTGTATGGCATCCTGTTATTGCTGCTACCGTTTTTACTGCTCATCCTGATCTTCAGCGTTCCCTACGTTGCGGACAGCTTTCGCTTTAACGAAGTCTCCCAGGCCCCCGGCGGCTTGCCCTATCGCTGGCTAATCAAGGCCATGTTGCCAATAGGGTTCTTTCTGTTGTTATTGAGCACGCTCGCAAGGCTTACGCGGGTGTGGTCCTTTTTGTTCTTGTCGCAGACCAGCAAATGACCGGCAGTGAAATGCTCGCACTGGCCATGTTCGCCAGCTTCATCACACTCATTCTCACTGGCTTTCCGGTGGCCTGGGTGCTGGGCGGGCTTGCTGTGCTTTTTACTGCTCTCGCAATCGTATTCGAGCTCGACCTTGGCATTGCCACCGGTGTGGACTGGAACTACAGCTCTATCGCCGTCGAACGCATATGGAACGTCATGGGCAACTGGGTGATGGTAGCCCTACCCATGTTCATATTTATGGGCCTGCTACTCGACCGGTCGGGCATTGCACACGCACTGATGACCAGCTTCTCGCGATTGTTTGGTCGGGTCCGCGGCGGGCTCGCGATCACGGTTATTCTGATTGGTCTGCTACTGGCTGCCACCACGGGCATTATCGGAGCCTCTGTCGTGTTGCTTGCGCTGCTGGGTTTGCCCGCAATGCTGGATCAGGGTTACAACAAGAGCCTGGCCGCAGGCACCGTCTGCGCGGTCGGCACCCTGGGCATTCTCATTCCACCCAGCATCATGCTGGTGTTAATGGCCGACCGCATGGCCATGAGCGTGGGCGACCTGTTTTTGGGCGCTGTATTTCCAGGCATGCTACTCGGCGGTTTGTACATCGGTTATGTACTGTTTTACGGCTTACTCAAACCCACCCAGGCACCCGCCTCGCCTGCTGAACCTATGGACTGGGGTGCGGTCGTCGATTTGTTTCGCGCTATTGGGCCACCCGCCTTTCTCATACTTGCCGTCTTGGGTAGCATTTTCTTTGGATTGGCCACACCCACCGAGGCCGCTGGCGTAGGTGCCGCCGGCGCTCTGCTGCTTGCCTTATTTAATAGGGTGCTCGATCTGCCCATGCTGCGCGACGTGCTCACCGAAACCACACGCACCACCGCCTTTATATTTGCTGTACTGCTTGGCGCCACCGCCTTTTCCCTGGTTTTGCGCGGTCTGGGTGGCGACACGCTCATTGAGCGCGCTTTGCTCGACTTGCCGTTTGGTCCCACCGGCGTTGTGCTGTGCATTTTGTTCGGCACCTTTCTGCTGGGCTTTTTTCTCGACTGGATTGAGCTGACTCTGATAATCCTGCCGCTGGTTGCACCAGTGGTTGTACAACTGGGTTTCGACCCGGTGTGGTTTACCGTGTTATTCGCGGTATGTTTGCAAACCAGCTTCCTGACGCCACCTGTTGGCTTTGCGATCTTTTACCTGAAGGGCGTCGCACCCGAAGGCGTGGATGTCACCACCATTTACAGAGGTGTTATGCCATTCATAGCGCTGCAGCTACTCGGTCTATTGATTTTATTTAACTGGGAAGGTTTGGTCACCTGGCTGCCCAGTCAGGCCTACGAATAGCCTATAATTCGACGCATCAAAGCTGCACTACACACTACGCATGACCCAACCTTCGCACACTGGCGTTGCCCGTAACTACGCAACAACCCACGAAAACCGCATTCACAGCGATGAGGTTGCCGCAAAGTTCGGATTTAAAGGCGCACTGGTGCCTGGTGTTACCGTGTTCGGGCTCACCAGCATTCCGCTCACAAATGCCCAAGATGCCAATTGGCTCATCGGTCATACGCTCCACACCCGCTTTCTAAAACCGGCGTATCACAACGATACGCTCAACGTTTTTACGGCCATAGAAAACGGTAAAACCGACGCCCAGTGCAAAAACACTGACGACGAACTGCTGTGCACCCTGCAGGTGGTACCAGGCGTCAGCGCACCACAATTGCAGGAGTACGGTTTCGACCTGACAACACAGCCAGTAGCCTCTACCCGCGAAAATCGTCCGGAAATCTCCTCCGAGAGTATTCATGTTGACCAGCCGTTCCCTGTACGACCCTGGCAGCCCACTCCGGAAGAAAACGCCCGCTACGCCACAGAGGTAGACGACACTAATTCGCTGTTCACCGCCAACTCAGCAAACGCCAACGCACCCCTGGTGCACCCGCACTTTTTGCTCTCGCAGGCCAACATGGTCTTGATGGATGAGTTTGAAATGCCCGCCTGGATGCATGTGGGTTCCGAAGTGCGTCTACACAGCCCGTTACTCGTAAATCGTGACTATCGCGTCTTCGCCCAACCCATCAAGCAGTGGGAACGCAAAGGCCACGAGTTTGTAACGGTGTACATGGCGTTCGAGCACAACGGCCTGGCAGTGACCGAGGTACTGCACACCGCTATCTACCGCATAGCGGGCACGTAAGCGCCGCTATGAATCCAACAACCCTCGGCATTCTCGCCTCACATGGTGGTACCACCATGCAAGCCGTCATCGACGCCTGCGCCAACGGCACTCTTAACGCCCGCATCGGGATTGTCATTAGCAACAACAGCAAAAGCATGGCTCTGCAGCGCGCCCGCACTGCAGACATTGCAACAGCGCACCTGTCTGGCGCTAATCAAGACTCTGAAGAAGCGCTAGACCTCGCGATAGCCGACACGCTGCAAAACGCAAGCGTAACCACACTGCTGCTGTGCGGCTACATGCGAAAACTAGGCAGCATCACGCTGCAACGCTTCAACGGCAACATCTTCAACACCCACCCTGCCTTATTGCCCAAGTACGGCGGCCAGGGGTTTTACGGTCGCCGCGTACACGACGCTGTGATTGCTGCAGGCGAGAACGAATCTGGCGCCACAGTCCACCGGGTAGAAGCGATTTATGACTCCGGTGAGATAGTCGCTCAGGCCAAGGTACCGGTGCATAAAACCGACACTGCCGAAGACCTGGAAGAAAGAGTAAAGGAAGTAGAGCGAAGATTGTTAGTGGCTACCCTTGCCACTTTTTGTAATCCACCCGAAAGTAACTAAGGCGCGAGCAATTTTAGCACCGCATCGTGCACACGATGATCGCCCGCCGCTACTACCTGCCCACCAAGTGCCGCGCTGCCACCCTCCCAGTTGGTGACTATGCCACCTGCACCCTCGACGATCGGAATCAGCGCAGCAATGTCGTAGGGCTGCAGACTCGCTTCCACTCCAATATCAATCTGCCCCATAGCGATGAGGGAATACAGATAACAGTCACCGCCAAATCGCACCTGGCGGGCCGCCTGCTGCACGGCGTTGAATCGCGGTAGTTCATCTGCGGCAAACATATCCGGACCCGTGGCTGCGAGCGTTGCGGCGGCCAGCCCCTCGCAAGGGCTCACGCGCAACTCCCTTGAGGCTTCACCGCGCTGATAGTGTGCCGTTTTGGAGTCCCCCCAAAAGAGCTCATCAGTAAATGGCTGGTACATCGCGCCAAATCGAGGTTCCCCATTTTCGTAGAGTCCCAGCAAGATGCCCCAATGCAACATTCCTGACATAAACGACCGAGTGCCATCGATCGGATCGATTATCCAGGTCCAGCCGTCACCAATCTCACCACCAAATTCTTCACCCAGAATAGCGTGTTCGGGGAACTGCCGGGCCAACCCCTCGCGGATGATGGATTCAGCCATCTTATCTGCCTGCGTAACGGGATCGAAGTCCCCAGGGCCGGCCTTGTTCTCAATCGTGAGGGACGAGCGGAAGTGTTGCAGGGTGGCATGGCCTGCATTGCGGAGAATTGGGGTGAGGGATGAGATTTCGAATTGAGTTTGTGTGTCGGATTTCATTTATTGCTCCGAGGGGAATTGTACGCAATATCTTGTGGACAATGGATTCGATGGATTCATCCTGAGAAAGGCTTGATCCCGCCTAAAGAATTTGTATCGGCTGCAGAGACATCCAGTGCGATCGCGCAAATCGGAAACTGCTGCACAGCGGTAGTCTACTAGCTGCCTAGGGAGAGACTGTTTACCCGGTGTTCAAGCGCTACATAAAGAACTGAATAATTATAAAAATCGACTTCGTTGTTAGTTTGACAACCTGATTAATACGGCGCCTGTAACCACCATACATGCTGCGAAGATTCGACGTTGTCCAAATTGTTCTTTGAGAAATAGTGTACCGATTAGTGCGGCGAAGAGCACACCGGTTTCTCGCAACGAAGATACTAGCGCGATCGTACCCAGACTCATGGCAAAAATAACCAGTCCGTACGCGACTGCGGATGCCAACCCACCGGCAAT
>CAZSYU010000114.1:3703-12524 GCA_964611345.1 uncultured Pseudomonadales bacterium | reverse complement strand
GGCCGGTGGCAGACAGTAAAATTCTGGGCCGTCCAGCCTGCAGGTTGTCGGGGCTAAAGGTGGCTGGCATCAATGTGTGCTGATAATACTCGCCCTGATAGTCGAGTCGTTCACCGTCGTACCAGCAGGCAAAGATAGCGCTCAGTGCGCCTATGTAGTCCCGCATTTGGGCGGCAGCCTTATACCAGGGCATGCTGAAGCGCCGCTCAATATGCGCCTTCACCTGGGATCCAAGCCCAAGCACAAAGCGACCATTGGCGAAGGCGTTCAAGTCGTGGGCTTGCTGGGCCATGGTCATTGGGCTGCGCGAGAATGCGACGGCGACTGAAGTTACCAGTTCGATCGACTGGGTGTGTGCGGCCGCGAGGGCAAGTGGCATAAACGGGTCGTGATTGAGTTCAGGCAGTTTGATGCCGTCGTAGCCCAGGCTCTCGAGGCGGGCAGCGGCCGCGCCGATCTTGCCCATGTTGGCGCCAACCGGCGCATCTACCTTTAGCATGGTGCTGCTGTTTACCCTGTTTTATTCCCTTCGATAAGCATCATACCAAAGTACAGGTCGCGCTTTCCTGTGTGTCAGGGTGCTATATCAGTCTCTGCAATAAATGAGTTTGCCATTACGTAGAGTGTGCGAGACCTGCACATTAGCGAGGTGCCTGGCGGCATCACGCCAGGACTGAGTTAACACACACAGATCCGCCTGCTGGCCAACAGCGATGGGTTGTGTGCAGTACAGAGCCAGAGCCGCCTGCGCAGAGATCGCTTCCTCCGCACCGATCTGCGCACCTGCCTGGGTGCGTCGGTCGTGTGCACATTGCATAGAGCGCCAGGGATCAATTGGGCCGTAGGGGGCGTCGGAACTGCCCGCTATGGCAATACCCTGGCGTTGCAACGAGTGGAGCCGGTAGAGCATTTGCAGATCGGAGTGCTCGAGGTCTTGTACATAGCGATCACCACGGGTGTAGATCAAACCGGGTTGAGTAACCACCCGTACGCCGAGTTCTGCCAGTTGGGCAATAGTGCCGGCGGGAACAACAGACGCATGCTCTATGCGATCGCCTCTGACTCCGGTGCTGGACAGCACGCTGATTACCAGGGCCAGCTCTATTCGGGTCACACAGTGAAACGCCACGCCCCGACCGTTGTCGTGTGCACGCTCCACCTGCGCAATCAGCTCGTCGATATCTGGCAGGTTAGCTTCGTCGAGTAACAGCTTCAACTCACCGGTTCGAAAACCTGGTTCGCGCAGCTCTGGCAGATCAGCACAGCCCATCAAGCGAACCCGTTGCAACAGCTCGCCTTGTGCTTGCTTCGCGCGTAGCAGGTCAAGTTCTGCTGCAGAGTTGTTTGCTGAGGTGTCAGTGACGGCGGTGACCCCATAACTTGCAAGCTCCAGGGACAGTGCCGTCAGGTCGGGGGCAGATGCCGCGCCGCTCGCACGTAGCAGGTCATCCGCTCTGAACAGGCGCCCAGTGGGGTGGTTGTTAGCGTCACGTTCAATGCGCTCGTCTTGTAACTCATGCAGACCCAGCAGGTTGAGCGCGGGCGAATTCAGGACCCACATAGAGCCTGTACTGTGTTGAATTTTTACGGGTTGGTGCGGGACTAACTCATCCAGTCGATCCCGGTTGAGTTCCCCGGCTATAGATTC
Organism: uncultured Pseudomonadales bacterium; assembly: GCA_964611345.1. Classification (GTDB taxonomy): domain Bacteria; phylum Pseudomonadota; class Gammaproteobacteria; order Pseudomonadales; family Azotimanducaceae; genus JALZVT01. The sequence continues at coordinate 10,876 of CAZSYU010000114.1, read as the reverse complement.
GTGATAGTTGACCGCTCTTACCCAACCGTAGCTTTCTCCAGACTCGCGAGCCAGTTGTGCATGAGTTTCAAGTCTTGCCAAAAAGGGCTCTGCGCTGTCTGCCCTGCAGTCGAGCGAACGGCGCGCAGCCGCGGTGGCTAGCAGGTGGATATGATGATCGTGCAAACCGGGCAGCAGGGCGCCGCCTTTGGCGTCTATGCAGAGCTCGTTGGGTCGTAGCTTGAGTTGGGTACCTATCGCCGCGATGTGGCCATTTTCGCAGCGCACGTTGGCGCCGGGATCAGTGCCCAATTCCGGCCCCAAGTCAGAAAAGAAGGGGGAGGGTCCGGGGTTTTGTATTAGCACAGCGCCAGTCATGCGCTCAGGGTAGACTGGGACAGTCTTCCGCACCACCCATTGCTGATATGGATCCTTCTACTGCGTCATTTGCTGCTGCTGGGCCCGGCTCTGTGATTGGGTTTGAAGCGTTTGTTGCGGCGCTTGCGGGCGATGCAACGAATCTGTCTGTGCTGGCGACAGACCCGGCCCAAAGCTCACCTCTGGTGATTGTCGATTTGCGCGAGTGGGAAGATTCGAGTGCCCATTCAGTTCAGATCGCTGCCGGCCAGCTGCCTGCTTGTCCGGTTATTGGGGTCGCCGCAGGGGGAGCAGACCAGGCATTACCGAATTTTGTGGATGCGGTGGTTGAGCGTGACGCCGATCTTGCAAGCATTCAAAAAATAGTCGCCAAATGTCCGCATGCTGCAACGGTGTTTGTGCAACTGCTGCGCCACAACGAGGGACTGTCGGTGGCTCAAGGACTATTCGCCGAGTCGTTGGCCTATTCCACGTTGCAGCACGGGGCCGAGTTTTCTGCCTGGCTTACGCAGCGGCAAAACACCAGCAACGAAAGCAGCGTGGCAAAAGAAGATCTCGCAGAACCCGCGGTGCGGGTGAGTCGTGAGTTTGATCGACTGCACATCACGCTGAATCGCCCACAGCGAAAGAACGCATTCTCCACCGAGATGCGCGACCTGCTGTGTGAGGCTCTGGAGCTTGCACTGGCGGACGGCAGCATCAAAGAAATCCAACTTTCGGCTGCGGGTACGGCGTTCTGTGCCGGCGGTGACCTGCAAGAGTTTGGTGAGGCGCGGGATGCAGCGGTTGCCCATTTAAGTCGTACCACCCGCAGTGCCGGCGCGCTTTTGCACCGTTTGAGTTCGCGTGTGTCGGTAAGGGTGCAGGGCGCTTGCATCGGTGCGGGCATTGAGCTGCCGGCGTTCGCTGGTCAGATTCGGGCTCACCCAGACAGTTTCTTTGTGCTGCCGGAGGTCGGGTTGGGGTTGGTGCCTGGGGCCGGTGGTTGCAGCAGCCTGCTGCGTCGCATCGGTCGGCAACGTACGGCATTTATGGGGTTAAGCGGTGCCCGCATTGATGCGCAGCAGGCGCTCACCTGGGGACTGATTGACGATATCGCGGCGAGTTAGCTTGCGCTAAGTTGCTCTTTCACAACCCGACGCAACAGTTTGCCCGTTTCGTTGTAAGGCAACTCTGCGCAAAACTCTAGGGTTTCGGGCACACGCGAAGAGCGCATGTTGGTCTTTACCCACGTTCTTAACTCATCGGCGCCGGCGCTTTTTCCCGGTTTCAAGACAACAGCCGCTGCCACGGCTTCACCCCACTGTTCGCTGGGGATACCCACCACCGCTGCATCTCTAACCGCTTCGTGTTCGAGCAGTACGTCCTCGATTTCTCCAGGCGACATGTTTTCGCCGCCACGCACGATGACGTCATCGGCACGACCTTCTAAAAACAGATAACCGTCTTCGTCGATGGAGCCAGCGTCACGCGTGGGGAACCAGCCTTCGGCGTCGGTAACGCTGCCACGGCCTTCGTATTCGCCAGACACCTGTTCACCACGCACATAGATCTCGCCCCGTTCATTGGGGCCAAGCACGTTGCCGTCGTCATCGCGAATCTCGATTTCGAGTCCGGGTAGCCCCTGGCCAGCCGAAACCAGGCGACGACGAATTTTTTCGTCGCTGCTCGCTGCGGCGGCGCGGTGATCATCAGGGCCCAGCACGCAAATGGTTGAACTGGTTTCGGTTAACCCGTAGGCATTGGTGAAATCAGTGTCGGGGAAGAGTTGCATGGCCCGTTCGATAACAGCGAGCGGCATTTTGCCGCCACCATAAGACAGGCTGCCAAGGTGCGGCATGTTGGCGTGTGTTTCGCCCTCAAGTGTCTCAACGATGCGGCTGAGCATGGTGGGCACAACAAATGCGGTAGTAATCTTTTCGCTGCGAGCCAGTTCAATCCATTTTTCAGCCGAGAAATTTGCCAGCTGTACAACTCGCCGACCTGAGTAAACCGAGCTGAGAATCGCCGCGATGCCGGCGATGTGATAGGGCGGCACACAAACAAGCGCCGCTTCGGCGTCGTCTGCACAAGCGAACTCAACAGATCCAAGAATGTAGGAAACCAGATGTTTTTGGCGCAGCACCGCAGCTTTGGGTGCCCCGGTGGTGCCACTGGTAAACAACAGCACCGCCGTGTCTTCGGGGTCCATAGACCATTCACTTGCTGCAACTGTGGATGTGTCAGTTCCTGTTTTTAGAAAAGTGTCGCGAGTAATTGCACTGACACCGGCAACATCGGCGAATTCGTTGTCGCGACCGTTTTCGGTGACGAGGCAAGCCGGAGTGATGCGGGCTAGTAACGCCTCAATTTCTGGTTGGGTGAGGCGATAGTTGATGGGTACATAAGGCAAACCGGCCCAGGCGGCGCTGAACAGACCCGTGGGTGTGGCAATGCTGCTGACGTCGAGCATGCCAACGCGCGCGAACTCTCCCGCTTTAAGTTGTGCAGCGTGCCGGCCGGCGCGCTCGAAGAGTTCCTGATAGGTGACTTGTGTGCCGTCTTCGCCGTCGACGAATGCGACGCGGTCGGGAAAAGTAGCGCTGGTCATCTCCAGCAACATCATGATGTTCATCGCGGTGCCGTTTGCCTCAGTGCGGGAGGGGTTAGTCTGTTTTGGGCAGTTTCTTGGTGTCTTTTTGCAACAGCAAATCGCCACTCACCGCGAGCCCACCAGCCCCAGCTTTGACACACAAAAGTTCCAGGTCGCCGGCCTCATTGACATAGCGTTTGCCAATAGTAATTCCCACGGCGTGGTCTGCGTGTACTTCTCCGGACTTTTCAGCCGCGGCGGGGTCTGCCATGGGGCTGCCGCCACAGGTGATTTCGAGATCGTCCTCCGGTGCCGCGACCACCATAACCTCGCCGTCGCAAACCGTGCTCTTCAGGCGTGCACCCGTTTTCAGAATTGCCATGTACCCTCCCAGTAACTAAAGCATGAAGTCTTCTTGTCCGGAGTTTACTTGGTTCTGGGCAAGTGTTGGACTACAAAACAGCGTCCAGGCGGAAAAAGGGGATACAGATGGAGAAGGGCGATGAGAAACAGGATGTCGGCGTGGCGAGCACGGTGATGGGGCAGGCGCCGCTTGCGGGCTTAACAGTGGTAGAGATGACCATTGCCATCCAGGGACCAGGTGCGGGTATGTTTCTCGGCGATATGGGGGCCACCGTGATCAAAGTGGAGCCACCGGTGGGCGATGCCGCTCGCTACCATCGGGGGGTTAACAATCCGCATGGGCCTGAGGTGATGGGCGCCCAGTTTGCGGCTATGAATCGCGGCAAGCAGTCGGTGTGTGTTGATGCGAACAGTCCGGATGGACACGCAGCGGTGCTTGCGCTCCTGGCTGACGCGGATGTTTTTCTCAGCAATTTTCGCGTGTCAGCGCTTGAGCGCATGGATTTTGGTTACGCGGCCATGCAGAAACACAATCCGCGATTAATCTATGCCATTGCCAACGGCTTTGGTCCCGAAGGCGAGGAAGCCGACAAAATTATGCTCGACGGTGCCGCTATTGCGCGTGGCGGGCTTGCGAGTGTGACCGGTACCGTTGCGGGCGGACCTACCGCGCCTGGCGCCACCGTTGCCGATACGGCCGGGGCAATGCAATTGGCACTGGCGATTATGACAGCGCTGTATGCACGCGAGCGCACAGGAGAAGGTCAGCGGGTGCGCACCTCGGCACTGGGCGCGCAGTTGTGGCTGCAACAGTGGGAGCTTACGCACACCTGGATGACCGGCAAACCACTGCTGCGCTCAGGTCCGCATCATCCAAATATTGCGTCCCCCTATGGCATTTACGAAACCAAAGACGGTGCGCACTATCTGTTTGCTATTGCCTACGAAGACAGCACCTGGGATGAGTTTTGGGTATTTGTCGACGATCCAGCAGAGGCGCTCAACCCGATGTGGAGCTCCCGTGCCAGTCGGCTGGGCACCGGCGCAACAGCGGAAGGTGCCGCGGCCGTGCAAGCCAAGATGCGTGCGGTGTTTAAAACCAAAACGGCGGCGCAGTGGGAGGCGTTCTTGAGTTCCCACCCCGATATCGTCTATGAGCGGGTGCGCGACTACTTTGATGTGCATGATGATCCGCAAAATCGCGCCAACCACTATATCGACACCTTTGATGTGCCCGGTATTGGTGAACTTTCCATGGTGGGTAACCTCATCGATTTCAGTGCGACTCCAGCGGGCACCCATGGTGGACCGCCAGCGTTAGGGGCGGACACCGCCCAGGTGTTGGCCAATGCTGGATTCAGTGCGGATGCGATTGCGGCGATGGTTAAGCACGCAATCCGGGAGCGGGAGGAGGCTCTTAAGGTGCTGCTTGGTTGACCTAAGCAACAGCGCGGGGTTGAAAATAGATTTACCAAGGTAATAATGAGGCGACTATTAAGGCCTGACGATGACTGCTGATTCAACCCCCGTCACCCCTCCTGAACCCACGCATCTGTTGTTCCGCGCGGAACGCAAGCTGGCAGCAGGTTCGCTCGCTACCCTGGTGCAAACGCTGCATGGCTTTAGTCCTGCTGAGCGGGAAGGTGTGCTTATTTTTGAGGTGGCCACAGGACGCGAGCTGGATGTGGATTTACGGGGCACAGCGCAAGATCTGACCCGGCGTTATCCGCCCGCATCAACCTCAGTAGATGATGCACCTGCCCCGCGCAAACGCGGTCGCCCGAAGCTTGGTGTGGTCGGGCGCGAAGTGACGCTGTTGCCGCGGCACTGGCAATGGCTCGATACCCAGCGCGGTGGCGCGTCGGCCGCGTTGCGCCGGTTGATTGATCAGGCGCGCAAAGAATTTGCTGGCGAAGATGCTGCCCGTGCAGCGCAAGACCGAACGAACCGCTTGCTGACGACACTCGCGGGTAATCTGCCCGGTTTTGAAGAGGCAATTCGAGCGCTATACGCGCGCGATCAAGTGGGTTTTGAGCATCAACTGTCGAGCTGGCCAGTCGATTTGCGCGACACGGCGCTGCAATTTGCCAACGATGTCTGGCCCCCTCTGTAAAAAAAGCTGTAACTAAAGCTGCTGAAACGAAACATAGGAAACAAATGAGTATTTACGACCATGATCTCGACCAGGGTTCGCATAATGATGTGGCGATGACACCGCTATCGCTGCTTGCGCGCACGGCTCATGTCTACCCAGATGCGGTTTCAGTGCGGTACGGCGAGCAGGTTAGCACCTGGGGTGAAACCCACGACCGCTGTGTGCGCCTGGCGGATGGTTTGCGCAAAGCGGGTATTGGCAAAAACGACACGGTGGCGGTGTTTGCGCCAAATACACCGGCCGCAGTTGAAGTGGCGTTTGGTGTGCCCGGTTGTGGCGCCGTACTTAACATGATCAACACCCGGCTCGACCCAGAGGCTGTGGCGTTCATTCTTGATCACGGCGAAGCCAAGGTTTTGATGGTTGATGCGGGTCTTGCAGAGGTAGCGCGCGCGGCATTGGCCATTGCGACGGTTAAGCCGCTGGTGATCGATATCGAAGACGAACAAGTAGGCGCGATTGACGGCGTGGGTTCGCAAACCTATGAAGAACTTATTGCGACTGGCGACGCAGCCAACGGCTTTTCCATGCCAGCAGATGAATGGGATGCGATATCGCTTAACTACACATCGGGCACCACTGGCAATCCAAAGGGCGTGGTGTATCACCACCGCGGAGCCTATCTAAATGCGTTGGGTAATGGGCTCGAATGGGCGTTGCCAAGGCATCCGGTTTATCTTTGGACGTTGCCGTTGTTTCACTGCAATGGTTGGTGTTTTCCGTGGACGCTGGCGGCTTACGCCGGCGAGAACATTTGCCTCCGTGCACCAGAAGCACCCGCCGTGTTGGATGCGATTGAACAGCACGGCGTTACCCATATGTCGGGGGCGCCGATTGTGTTGAACATGGTCACGACCGAGGCCGAGAGCCGCGGTGAAAATTTTGCCCGGCCGTTGCGTATGACCACGGCGGGAGCCGCACCACCGGCAGCCGTGCTCGCTCGTGCCGCGGCCATCGGCTTCGATGTCACGCACGTTTATGGGCTCACTGAAGTTTATGGTCCGGCGGCGGTGTGTGCCTGGAAGTCTGAGTGGGATGAATTGCCAGCTGCCGAGCAGTCGCGCATCAAGGCGCGCCAGGGTGTGAACTATGCGGTGCTCGAAGAAATGTCTGTGCGCGACCCCGACACGCTGGAACTGGTGCCTCGCGATGGTGCCACCATGGGCGAAATCATGTTTCGCGGTAATCTGGTGATGAAGGGTTATCTGAAGAATCCCGAGGCCTCATCGGAGGCTTTTTCCGGTGGGCATTTTCACTCCGGGGATCTTGCGGTGTGGCACGCCGATGGTTATGTCGAGATCAAGGATCGCTCCAAGGACATTATTATTTCTGGTGGTGAGAACATTTCTTCTATTGAGGTCGAGGGTGCGCTGTATCAACACCCTGCGGTAGGGGCTGCTGCGGTGGTTGCGGCTCCGCATGAGAAATGGGGCGAGACTCCCTGGGCATTTGTTGAACTCACACCGGATGCGGAAGCCGCGGGTAAGCTCTCCTCTGAAGAGTTGATTAGCCACTGCAGAGAGCTGTTGGCCCACTTCAAATGTCCGTCACATGTGGTGTTTGGCGAGTTGCCGAAGACGTCAACCGGCAAGATTCAGAAGTTTGAGCTCCGGGAAATTGCCCGGGCAGCGGGCGGCTAAGGGGCTGACAGAAATTAGCTAGCACTCATACAGAGGCATAAGGTTGCTCGGAGCAGCCAGCACCTGCAATACTGGCTGTCATTATT
>CAZSYU010000114.1:0-3603 GCA_964611345.1 uncultured Pseudomonadales bacterium | reverse complement strand
AATGCCTCTTATTAAATGACATCGGGGAGATGACATGTCGGATACATCACATGACCACGAAATGGTCTCTATCTACGGTTACAGCGACGAGCAGATCGATTCGCTGCTTACACAGGCGTCTGAGTGCGTGTTGATGTGGGGTACCAAGGATGGTTGGCCGGTCGGCGTGGTGCACGCGTTTGTCTGGCACGAAGGCAAGATCTGGATCACCTTCGCCACGCACCGGCATCGAGCATCGGCCATTCGCCGCGACAACCGCGTATCGGTTGCCATTAGCGCCGTTGCCAACACCAACATGGGTGGAGCCGCCACTTGCAAAGGCCACGCTACCTTCCACGATGACGACGAAACCAAAGGCTGGTTTTATCCTGCGCTGGCAAAAAAGGTGAGCCCTGACAGTGCTGAGGGTGAAGCGGCGTTCCACAGTCTGCTCGATTCGCCGCTGCGCACAATTATCTCTGTGGAGCCGGTTAAGTGGATTACCTACGATGGTGAAAAGGCCAACCGTGACATGGCGGGTGAGCTGAGAGAAGAAGAGAAAACACCGCGGAAGGAAGCAGATGCCGTGCGCATGAACAAAGTGCGCGAAGAGATGGGCCTGCCACCTCGCTAGGCGATGTGCTTGATAGCGTCCAACCCGGTCGCCCCAGCAGCAATCTGTTGTCGCTGGATTAGTCGCTGGGTTACTTCTGAAGCATACCGCTATTAGCCAGCGTGAAGGCCCGCTGGCCGGCTTGCGTGTCGTTGCACTAGAGCAGGCCGTCGCGGCACCCTTTTGTAGTCGTCGCCTCGCGGAGGCGGGTGCTGACGTAATAAAGGTCGAACGTCCTGAAGGCGACTTTGCGCGCTTTTATGACTCGGCTGTGGCGGGTGAGAGTGCCTACTTTGTATGGCTGAACTATGGCAAGCGTTCTATTGCGCTTGATCTGCGAGAAGCGGCTTCGGTGGACACGCTGCAGAGCCTCATAGAATCTGCCGATATCTTTTTACAAAACTTGAAACCTGGTGCGCTAGCTAAACTGGGTGTCGAGCTTGATGCTGCGCACGCGAACAATCCCAAATTAATTTCCTGCAGTGTGGCGGGCTATAGCTCCCAGGGCCCGAGTGCGACGAAGAAAGCGTATGACCTGCTTATTCAGGCAGAAACCGGGTTGGCCAGCATTACGGGCAGCGCGCATGAACCGGGTCGCGTGGGTGTCTCGGTATGTGACATCGCCTGTGGCATGTTTGCTTATGATGCGTTGTTACTCGCCTTGCTCGAGCGCGGTAAGAGCGGACTCGGCCAACATCTGGAAGTCACTCTCTTTGATTCGCTGGCGCAATGGATGGCGGTGCCCTATTTACTTGAGCGCTATGGTGGCAAGGCACCGCAGCGGGTTGGCATTGCTCACCCCGGCATTGCACCTTATGGCGTTTTTGTTGCTCGCGACGGTCAACCCTTTGTGCTGTCCATTCAAAACGAACGCGAGTGGCGAGTGCTTTGCGAAACACTGCTGCAGAAGCCCGAATGGATAGATGATGCGCGGACTTCTACCAACGAGGCGCGCGTTGCGAATCGTTCGCTGGTCGACACCGCGGTCGCGCAGAGTTCGGCGCAATATGACTTTGCGACCCTCAGTGAGCTGCTGCTAGCTGCCGATATCGCTCATGCAGCGGTGAATGAAGTTAGAGGTTTGCGCACGCACCCGGATTTTCGTACACGCGAAGTCCAGTTTGGCGCGCAGAGGGTAGAGGTGCCGGTAACGCCGGGGCAAACAACGGCTGATTTACGGCCGGTGCCAACGGTTGGCGAGCACACCGCCGAGGTGTTGGCAGAACTCGAAGCCTCTCGCCATTAACGTTCCTGACGCCACTGCGGAGAAGTCGCTATTGGCGCTTAGCTGCACTCGCATCGCGGATTGATTTAAACTCAGAACCGCTGTTCCATTGGGGCCAACGTCGCGAGTTGCCCAGGTCGGTAAGTATGGTTTGGAATAGTTCGATATCAGCCGCGGCGCCGCGCAAGTCCCAGTCAGCGCTCCAGGCATCGCAGGTTTGGTGGTAACAATTACCCGTGTAGTCCGCGATCCATGCGTCACCCGCGGCGCGGCCACCTGTTACAAGGTCTGCCCCACCGGCGATTCCCATCAGCAACAACACCGGTACGCCCCGTTGCGCTAGCGAGAAATGATCGGCGCGGTAAAACAAGCCGTTTTCAGGCAGGTTTTCGGGGGTTACGACGCGACCTTGTGCGGCCGCTGCGCGAACCAGATCCTGTTCCAGATCACTCTGACCTTCGCCAACCAATATGACGTCTTTTGCGGGGCCTGCTGTTTGCAGGATGTCGAGTGTGAAATTGGCCACGGTCTGCTCGAGCGGATAGAGCGGATCGCTTGCATAAGCCTCTGACCCTAATAAGCCGCTTTCCTCGGCCGTCCATGCGGCGAACACCACGCTGCGCTCGAGTGGCTCTCTTGCCTTCAGCACGCGCGCCAACTCCAGTACCCCAGCGGTGCCTAGTGCATCGTCATTGGCGCCAGGACGTACCGTGCGGCCCTGGGCGTCAGGTTCGCCGGTGCCGTACGCATCCCAATGACTGGTGACCATCAATACTTCATCAGGATGGGTGGTGCCTGGCAGCTTTGCCAACACGTTGTGACTCTCGAAGCGATCGACCGTAACTGAAAGGCTTGCGCTAAAACGCACGTCTGTGAGCTCAAAGGCAGAAAAGTCAGGGTGACGTGCCTGGACGCGGAGCGCGTCAAGGTTGAAGCCAGCTTGCTCAAACAGGGACGTAGCAGCGGTATTGTGCAGCCAGCCTTGCAAGGCCAGTGTTGGCGTATTGCTGTCAGTGCGCACCACAGCATAGTTTTCGCCCGGCGAAGAAGAGGCAACGTTCCAACCGTAACCTGCCGCCGTGGTTTCGTGAATAACGAGCGCGGCAATGGCGCCGCGCCGAGCGGCTTCTGCGTACTTGTAGGCCCAGCGACCATAGTAAGTCATACGTCGATTGCCGAATTTGCCCGCCACCGGTTCGTCGGGTGTCGCAGCGAAGTCTGGGTCGTTGACCAGATAGATGGCGACTTTGCCGCGCAGATCCATATCACCGTAGTCGTCCCAGTCGCGTTCAGGGGCGGATGCGCCAAAGCCAACGAATACCACGGGGGCGTCGATGTTGATGCTGGGGTCGGGACGCACCGTATCTGCCGCGATTTGTGTTTGCTGGGCAACGTTGAGAACGTGCTCGCCGATCTGAAAACTCATGGGCGCAGGGTTTGCCACCTGGGTGCGCAGCATGGGCACGGGCTGAACCCAGCTGCCGTTGCTGCCGCCCGGCTCGAGACCCAGTGCGGCGAATTGCTCTGAGAGATACGCAACCGTTTTGCGACCACCTACAGTGCCTGGCGCGCGGCCCGCAAACTCGTCCGAGGCCATTACCTTTACGGTGTTGGACAGACGCTCGATATCAATCGTTGGGGCGGTGCTGCTGCCGACAAATGTGCTGCAGCCGACAAACAGAGTAAGCAGCATTAAGTTACAGGAGAGTATATGGCGCATCGGGCTAATACTGCTCTGCGGAATGTTCAAACACAAAGCCGCCCTTGGCCATGGTCAAGCGATGGG
>CAZSYU010000113.1:0-12782 GCA_964611345.1 uncultured Pseudomonadales bacterium | reverse complement strand
CTGGCACAGACGCTGCTTGGAGATATCGAAGCTGGAGGGCTAGTCTCAGGACGGCCGCGACTGGGTCGTAGCGTAGCGCTCTACAAGAAAGCAGCAGAGCAGGGCGATCGCAATGCATTGTTCAATCTCGCACAGGTTTATCGCACCGGAATGGGTGATTTCCCAAAAGATGCTGAACTTTCGCGTCAATACCTTGCTGAGGCCAGAGCACTCGGTCATCCAGAGACACTGGTCCTTCTGAAAAATTAAGCTGGGGAATTAATCAGAGAGACGTCTGAGAATAGGAAGAATAACCTTCCTTTTCCGGACCTTATATCTCTGGACATATTCTGAATAATGTTGTCTCCTTAACCTAATCCGGCAAGGTTCAACGCATGGAATGCGCAACATCCGGCAACAACGCGGCTCTAGCGCGTGCTTAATCATGGAAGAACGGGAACCGATCATGCCTACTCCCCCTGCTTTCGCGGGCGCGATTCGAACGCGCTGTCTGACTTCATTTCTGGCCACACTAGTTATCTCATGGAGCGGTGTGGCCCAGGCCGCCGACGTAGCTGTGGAACCGACGACACCACCCCAGGTGGCTATGATCCACGCCGTGCCAGGCGGTGGTACCCAGACGGCTATTACCGTGGCAGTCGCAGACGGCAGCGAACCCTTGATCAGGGTAGATCTACTGAGTTCAAACCGTTGCGACGCCGACGGTAACCTGGACACATCACCTGCACCGCAGCAAATTGGCAGCATCGACGTTGCGATCGACCCAGTCACCAACGCAGGGATCGCGCAGGAAATCATCACCAACGCACCCGGCACCAGCGCACAACGTTTTGTGGCAGCGTCCGTCGACGTGGCAGGCCAAGCCCCTGTCATCTCCGCATGCATTCCGGTCCAACCCGACAACGACTCCTGGGTGCGCGCCAACGAAATCGCTCTCCAGTTTGATGAAGGCACAGGCCGTGGCCAGACCGTTGGCGCCATCGACCAACCCGGCAACCAGCGCTGGTTCAGGATTCCCGTACAACCCGGCGCCACGCTGGATGTGAGCCTGAACGGCGGTGAGGGCAGCTTATCTCGCGATTACGACATGATGGTGTTTCGGGACATCGAGGCGGCGTTTCAGGAGCTTACCAACGACAACGATGTTGATGGCTTGCATCAACTGAGCGCCGAATTCGCCCCCTCAATTTTCAGCCCGTCGATTTTCTCACCCAGTATTTTTTCGCCATCCATATTCAGCCCGGATGCCTACGCGCCGTCCATTTTCAGCCCGTCGATCTTTTCACCGAGCATTTTCAGCCCATCTATCTTCTCACCGAGCATTTTCTCGCCGTCGATCTTTTCGCCCTCTATTTTTAGTCCATCCATTTTTTCGCCAAGCATTTTCAGCCCGTCGATTTTTTCGCCCAGCGAGTTCTCACCGTCGATCTTCAGTCCGTCAATCTTCAGCGCTGAGAACTTCGCCAGCGCACAACAGCGCAGCCTGATTGCCGTCGCTGCCGAGCGGGGCCGCGGAAACGAACGAATCGTTGCAGATACATGGCAGAACACGGGTTTCTTCTACGTCATGGTGTCTGGCAAGAATGGCCAGTTCGATCGCAATACTCCGTTCCTTCTGAATGTTGAAATCAGCGGGGTGAGCTGCGCAGGCGTAGCACCCATCACCGGCACGGTTGCTGCAGATGCAGGCGACTACGAAACACTTATTTTGTGGGATTCTGGGCGTATGGACCCAGCCCAGCCTGGCAATTCCGCTGGCCAAATTGCAGCACTGCAAACTGCCATGGCAAGTCTTGCCGCTCGCCCTGAGGTGAACGGCAAGATCATCGATCTGGCCGAAATCGCTCACATTCAGGCATTGCAAGCCCAGGCGGACGCAACCGCGGCTTGCCCTTTTGCTGCAAATCTCGCAGCCTCCGGAATTCGGGACGTCATCGCCGCCTACCGCCAGCAGAACCCCAATCTGCGCTACATCGTTCTCGCCGGCAGCGACCGGCAGATACCGTTCTTCCGTTATCCGGACCAAGGCCTGCTTGGTCCGGAACAGGATTACGATCCACCGGTTGCCGACGGCACCCAGTCGCAATCTTCATTGCGCCTTAACTACGTACTTGGTCAGGACGAATACGGCAGCAACATCAACGTATTGCTGGGCGATACCCGCTTCCCCATTCCCAGGCTGGCCGTGGGCCGGCTGGTTGAAAACGCAGTGGAAATGACCCGTGTTATTGACGGTTACCTGGGCACCGCGGCCGGTGTGGTCGACACGCCGACGTCTACGCTAGTCACCGGTTACGATTTCCTCACCGACGCTGCGAACGCAGTACACACCGAATTGGTTGCCGGCACGCTGAACGCACGCAACGACACGCTGGTTACCGCCGCCGACATTTCTCCTGCAGACCCGCGATCCTGGACCGCGGATGATCTGCGCCGGGAACTGCTGGAAACCCGTGAAGACATCGTTTACCTGGCCGGCCACTTCAGCGCCAATAGTGCACTGGCTGCCGACTACACCACTTCGGCCCTGGCGACTGAGCTCGACAACTCAAGTCTTGATATGACCAACGTACTGGTGTTCAGCGCCGGTTGTCATTCGGGCTATAACATTGTCAACGAACACGCCATTGATCGGCTAACTGAGCCGCGCGACTGGACTCAAGCGTTTGCGAACAAAGGTGCGTCCTTGATTGCGGGCACAGGCTATCAGTACGGCGACACCGATTTTGTTGAGTACGGCGAGCGGCTGTACGCCCAGTTTGCGCGCGAACTGCGCGTGGGTGAGGGACCGGTCGCCATCGGTGAAGCGCTGGTTCGCGCGAAGCAACGCTATCTGGCGGGAACACCTGATGTGCGGGGGCTGCACCGAAAAACGATCATCATCAGTACGCTGTTCGGCCTGCCCATGCTGCAGATTGACATGCCGGGCGAACGACTCCCCGAGGGCAACACCGGTTCAGGCATTGTGACCCTCCCAGCCGAGGGCAACCCCGGTGCCACACTTGGCCTGCAAACGGCACGACTCGCACTGGATTTGAGCGGCCAGCTTACCGAACAAACGCTGACTCTCAACAATCTCGACGGTGGCCAGCTCACAGCAACCTATCTGCAGGGGCCGAATGGTGTCACCACCAATCCTGCAGAACCGGCATTGCCGCTGGTTACGCGTGATGTCTCGGTTCCTGGCCTTGCGTTGCGCGGCGTTGGCTTCCGCGACGGTAACTGGCGCGAGCAACGGGTCATTCCCTTGACCGGTGCACCCGCTACCGAGTTGCGGGGTGTCCACACGCCGTTTACCTCACCCATAAACTTCCCCTTGCGCATGTACAACGCCAATTACTTTGGTGCGCTGGCAGGTGGCAGCACGTTCCTGCACGTGACTCCGGCTCAGCATCGGGTGGAAAACGTGGGCGACTTTGAAGCCACGCTGCGCGGCTTCAACGCCATGAACTTTGAACTGTTCTACAGCAACAATACGCAATCTTTCGACGGCAACACGCCGGCATTGTCAGCACCACCATCGCTCACCACCGTGCGCGGTTTTGTTGACGAAGATCAGCTGGTATTCCAGGCCAGAGTTGTTGGTGACCCAGCGGCTGGTGTGCAGAAAGTATGGATTACCTACAGCACCTTCGATGAGGCAACTAGCTCTGGCAGCTGGCGCTCGGTGGATTTGGTGCAGAACCCGAACAACAGCACACTCTGGGGTGCAAGAATTCCGCTGGGTTCGCTCGATGCAAACGGGGTGGAGTTCTTCGTCCAGGCAGTAAACGGCGTCGGCCTAGTGTCGCTTGACGATAACTTCGGCGTTTATTATTCAATAGCCCAGAGCGAAGACGCGGCGGCGGATGATGGCACACCGGTTGATCTGCCCTTGACCAACCTCTCATCCATTACGCAGACCCCGCAAGCAAGTCAGCCCTTTGGCCAGAGGCGCGGGCTGTCCGTCACGTTGACGGATCGTGAGACGGGTGCCGCTATCGAAGACGCCAACATTCTGTTCACCGTTGGTGCGAGTGGCCGCGCTGCACGCACCAATAATCTGGGCGAGGCAACGGTAGACCTGCCGCTCAATGTCCTGCCTGGACTCTACGAGGTGCAGGCCGTGTTTGCAGGCAACAGCGAGTTTGCCAGCAACGTGACTTTTGCCAGCTTTCGGGTTGACCAGGCACAAACTGCTATCGAGATGGTTGTCGAAGAACCAATCATTGAAGAAAACGGCGTACGAACCCGCATCGGCGCACTGCTTACTGACGAAAACGGCTCGCCACTGCTGGAGCGGACGGTCTACTTTACGATAAGCGGTGGACCGGATGGCGACGTGACCATTCCAGTCATAACCGACAATATCGGACGAGCCCCACTGGGCAGGCGCGCGCTACCACCGGGCGAATACACCGTGACCGCGCGCTTCCTCGGGGTTATTCCCGGGGCCGGCGACGAACTGTTTAGTGACACCTACTTGAGCAGCGTGGGTGAACCACAAACGCTGGTGGTAGAAGCGCCGGCGCCAGTGCTGGATGCGCCACTGTCGTGCGAGGTTTTAATTAATTATTGGCGCCCCTGGCGATCCACTACAGTCGTCAGGTTCCCGAACGGCACTCAGTTTAGCGACCTGCCAAAGTTCTATGAACTTCACACTAACAACGACCCCGACCGGTCAGCGTTTTTAAAGACGTCGAAGTACTTTGGCCGCTACTACACCAGTACCGGTACGCTAAGCCTGTACACCGGCTGGAGAACCTACTTTAACCGCTATCTGGGAGTGAAGGACCTTGAGGGTAATCGCTCGGAGCGAATATCCTGCCGTTATTAAGCGCAGCGAATAGAGTGAAGTACGGCTAGAGCACGGCACCAGATTGCCGCGCTCTTGCATCCTCGGTGAGCGGCGAGTTGTCGCTCTCGATGCGCAACGACAGGTAGCGCTGCAGATCGCTCTGACCTTCGCTCTGTCCCCCTAGCGCCTGGCGAGTTCGGCCCAGCCAGTAATGCACCGGCGCGTGATATTGAAAGGTTGGGACGTCATCAAGAAACAGGGCGCTGGTTTCGCCGATGCGCCGCAAGCAGAGCTCAAACTCGCCAAGCGCCTCGGCGTAATAGTCGGCACTCACGTACGTGCGGCCAAGATAGAATCGCGCCAACCAGGTGTCGGAGTGCCTTATTGACTCGTTCATGGCATCAACCGCCACCACATATTTCTCATCCCGCAAAGCAATCGCCCCTTTTATGAGCGCTGCAGCGGCCCGGTGGCCAGTTTGCAAATTTACGGCGAGTTGGGTTTGAATCGACGCGGCTTTTTCTGGCTCGTTCAGATCAACGTACAAAAGGGCCATGGGCAAGACGTGATTTATCGCAGACGTTTTGGACGCCAGCGAATCAAGTATATCTATGGCGGCACCGGCGTCACCCTGAGCCGCCAGTGCGCGAGCCAACTGCACCCCTTTATAGATCGCACCATCGATGTTGCCGGAGGTGGTATCCAACTCCCGGCCAGCGCTCAGTTCTGTAGCTGCCGTAGTGAAATCGCCGGTAAGCATGGCAATGTCCGCCAGACCCACCGCGGCGAGCGATTTAGCCCTGGCGCCCTTTTCACCCATCGCCCGATAGTCTTCAGTCGCGGCGTTGAGATCGCCAGCCACCATGTGGGAGATCGCCTGGGGTAACCAGGCGAGAAAATAGTCGGGTTCCGCCGCAAGCACTTTGCTTGCCTGGGAGCCTGCCAACTCAAAGTCGCCAGCGTACATGGCGTACAGTGCGTAGTTGGTAGTGAAGGCCGAGTTGTCGGGAAACCGATTCGCCAGTTCCGCGCCCACCTCAAGGGATTTATCAAATTGCAGATCGAGAAAATACGCAACGGCCAGATTGTTCCAGCCGATGCTGTCAGCCGGAAATTTCTCTACCAGCTGCTCATAACTTTCAATCGACTTTTTCTGATCGCGCGTCACCATGGCGTAGTAGACGCCCAACGTCCGGAAGCGCTCTCGCTCGCTGGTGCTGCCTATGAGCGCCAACGCTTTTTCCCATAGCTCGTTCGAACGATCGCGGCGCCCGAGCTTCAGTTCACTCAGCGCCCAGCCTGGATAAACACGTCCAAAGTCTGGGTCCGCAGCCGCCGCCTTTTCAAACAACTCGATGGCTTCGGCGTTTTTTTCCTGAAACGCAAGGTTCTGAGCTTTGGTGTAAAACTGCACCGCCTCAAGTGAGGTGGTCGTAAGTGTCTCATCCGCGGCCAGATTTCCGTCAGTCAGGGTGACGTCACCCAACGCCTCGCGAATTTGTGCAGCGAGTGAACCGACGGCAGGAAGGACTTCCGTTTTGTTGGCGGCCACCGCGCTCGCCTGCGCAACCACTTCCCCTGCTACCGGATCCAGGGCACGCTGCGACAGGCTATAACCACTCCCCGAAATGCTTATGTTGCCGGCAAGCACGAGGTCGATATCTTCCCGCAGCGAAATCAGTCTGGACGCCTCTTCCGAGAGTGTGCTGCCAGTCTCCAGACGTTCAGCCAGCTTCCGTGCGCGGTTTCTGGAAAAAGCAGTGATAAAGGGTGCCCCTTCCATGCCGATCGCCAGCGCCGGCTCAAGTGACCCATCAAACAGCTCATCGCCCGTGGTGTTTTCGAAGTCAGAGACAAGAATGGAAACCAAAGGAGGGGGCTCCATCTGCGCATCTTCAGTCGTCGCAAATCGAAAATTGACATACAGCGACGTGCCGAGTGCTAAGACGAGCGTAATGATGGTGGCGGCGGTGATACCCCGATGGTTTACGCGTGCGGAGCCTTTCTTGGTCAGCTCATCTTCCGAGACAATGCCATCAGGCGTGATCTCGTAAAACCAGGCAAACAGCGCCACCAACGGCAGCCCCGCAGCAGCGGCCAGCAGGATGTAGCGGAGCGCGCTGTCGGGAATGTCAAAAGCCGGGAAGACAACATCAGCGATTTGCAGGCTGAGCCACGCCAGTGCGATATATAAGCCAGTAACGCGCAGTACACCGCGATCTTTAAGCTCCTGAATCAAACTCCCTCTGGCCACGCGCTTCCACCCTCAAATAGCAATAGGAATGATACTGCAATTCAGTGTGTGATTAGGAAGAATAAAGGAGTTACCAATCAACTAACGCGGCTTTCAACGCTTGCGTTAGCGGTTCGGTACTTGCACCGGTGGCGGTGAGCCGTTCCCGGGCAATCTGCGACTGCGCGTCTTGAGCGACTGGATGTATTCCTGGGGTAAGCGTCTCAGAGCGCTGCGCCAGCGTTTCTATAGCGCAGACCTGTAAGGCCAGCGCCAGATCCATAATCTCTATCGGATTTCCTTCGCCACCGGTGCAGTTGATGCGGTGGCCATCGGCCACAACAATTACCTTCCGGCCATCGGCAAGCTCGTATTCGTCGATCTGATCGCGCAAATTGCGCGGTTCGCTCTGCGAGCGCAGAAAGTGCATGGGTAACTCAAAGTCGCCGCCTCCGGCGGTACACAGAATGACCCCGCTGGGCAGGGCGGCCAGGTGTTCAGGGGTCAATGCCGCGGCAATCCCTGTGGCCGCAAACACCACCTCGCAATCACTTGCGGCTACCGCAATTGCACAGACTCGATGTCCATCGTGTTGCGCCTGTAGCGCCTTTGTGGGATCAATCTCGGCCACTGTCACCAGGGCGCCCAGCGCTGCAGCATGCCGCGCCACACCTTTCCCGACCCAACCGTAGCCAATCACCAAAACCTTACGGCCGGCGATTTGCAGGTTGGTGAGATCCAGCAATGCCATGACACAGGACTGGCCAGTGCCGTAACCATTATCAAACAGATACTTTAGCGGTGAGTCATTCACCGCGATCACCGGAATCTTGAGCCTTCCCTGGTCTTGCATGACGCCCAGTGGCCGAACGCCGCTGGTGGTGTCTTCCGTCGCCCCAAGCATCGTGTCAAGAAGTTCGGGAAACTCGCGATGTGCAAGGCGCGTCACCACGGCCCCGTTATCGACCAATACCTGTGGATGAGTGTGCAACAATGCCCGGGTCAGTTCGAGGTTTCCTTCGGCATCTGCTGCGGGATCGGAAAAAACCTCGACGCCACGTTCCTCAAGCGCCGCTATCACCTCGGCATCAGCACCCTCGGAGGGCGCATATACCGACACCAGCGCGCGAGCGTTAAGTAAGCCGATTATCAGGTTCGCTGTTTTAGGATCTAACCCCAGTGCAATACCGATGCGCATACCGGCAACACTTTCCTCTTTTGCCAGACGTTGAATTGCAGAATGCAACGCAGGCATCGAGCGAGCCGCCCAGTCGATACGCTCCCGACCCGCCATGGCGAGGGCTACCTTTGCGGTCTGCGTCATGAGGACCCAATTCCATTGATCCAGTCTTTAAAGTCGTCTTCCTGCTCAGGTCGCGGTGCATCCAGACGAATATCTTTGGCCGCGAGCAGCGCGGCTGCGATGGAGTCATCGACGGCCTTTGGTAACACGTGCACGCCAGGCGGCAAGGGCGTATTCACCAGATGGTGAGCCCCCAATCCTTGCACAGAAAACGTGAGATCCATGATCTCCACGGGATGGCCGCTGCCGCCGGCAATATTTACCAGCGCGCCATGTGACAGCAGGTGGACTTCGCGCTCGCCTGATTCGCGCGTGCCCAAACTGAAGGTGGTGATCTCTGGTCGACCAGGAGATTGGCGTGTGGCGATTGATGCAAGGGCTTCGACATCAATTTCCAGGTCGTGGTGGCCGGCATTGGCAATCACCACATCGTCATCCAGCCAGGCAAACTCAGGTTCACCCAGCGCCCGCATGCCACCGGTTGCCGTCACAATAAAGTGTGCACCTGGCACGAGATCTCTGGCCGCGCCAACGACCTGGCCATCCATATGTGCCTCCACCGCCCGCACCGGGTCCGTCTCGACAATACGCACCCGGGCCCCCATGCGTTTGGCGTACTCCGCGATTCCCCGCCCCACGTAGCCGTACCCGATCACGGTTAAGACGGCACCAGCGAGCTTCCGATTGGTTAACCGCAACAGCGCCTGCAACGTGGTTTGACCCGTGCCATAGCGATTGTCAAAAAGGTGTTTGCAACGCGCGTTGTTTGCGGTCAGTGCAGGAAACGGCAGCTTGTTCGCGGCCTCCAGCGCGTAAAGGCGCTCGGTTCCCGTGGTGGTTTCTTCAGAAACGCCTTTTAGCTGCGCATACAACTGCGGACGGTGCATACCAACCCGCATGGTCAATTCCGCCCCATCGTCAATAATGTACTCTGGGGCATGGTCGGCCGCCGCGAGCAGCTCTTTCTCCCAGCTGGCCAACGTGCCGTCCGCCTCCGCCGTAACGGTGATGCCACGTTCTCGCAGTGCTGCAACAACCGATGCCTGGGTGGTTCGCGGGTTGCTGCCGGCAACAATGACTTCAGCACCGGCGTTGGCCAGCGCGAGTGCCAGGAACGCCGTTTTAGCCTCGAGGTGGACAACCACGGCGATTTTTTTTCCGCGTAGCGAGCCATCACTCAGCGTTTGCTTGACTAGTCCGTTCAGTACCGGGGAGTAACGATCAACCCACTCGATGCGCGCTTCACCATCGCGCACCAAAGCCTCGTAGAAATCAGAATTATGACCGAGCAACGGACCCCCGAGCGCGTGGAAAATGGGCGGCAGATAGGCGCGGGGAGTCGCCTCATTGGCTCGTTCCCCCAAGCAAATCTATGCGCTTCGGTTAAGAGCGTCAACCGCTGCCCGCTAGCCAAATCTGGCGTCGGGGCAAACCGTTTGTAGAGAGTCTCACCACATCATCGCAACTGATCGCGACCTGCAAAAAGCTACCTGAGTATTAACGCTGCCTTTGAGTTGGATATTTAGATTGGGGTGTTCTGGCTTGTTGCGAGTATCTGTGCAAATTCCACCTGAGGCGATCCTGTTATGCTCAAGGAATCGCGCTACACAAGGACAACCAAGGCGGCGCGTTCAGGCAAGGAGGTGCTTAATGACTAATTCAGCTCCAATTATGGTTGCAGCTGCTCTGCTAATGTTGACTCAGTACACTTTGGCGCAGGAACAGTATCCCTCAGATAGAGATGAAATCTCATCGCGTAAAACCGGTGACGACACCTACGTAATCACCCTGAAATCCGGCACCGTCACCAGTGTCGCCGGCGCAACACAGAGGCTTGCTCCCAAAGCCAGAGCTTTGTGCGGGGATCGCTTCGCGAAGCTCGGAAGATACAAGTTCGAACATACGGAACCAGTGACTGGCGAGAATTGGAGTGGGCTGTTTATTATGGAACAAGCCGTTAGCTGCGTTGATTCGCTGCCTGAAGATTCGCTGCCCGAGAAAGCAACAGACAGTCGTTCGCCACAGTTGAGCGACGAACAGGCCGTAGAATCGGTACGAGAGCAAGTTCGGGAGCTATCGCTAGACTATTTCACCAAGCGGTACTCGCATCTCGGTTCTGACGCGAGCGCTGCATTTAGCACCCCAAACGCTAATGCCGATGGTGAGTCAGACACCAAATCACCCACAGCTGCCGGAACGCCAGTGGAGATAAATCTCTATCAGATCACAGTGTACGATAACCCACAGAATGCGCCATCGAAGGGCATCTACGTGGCAGTAGACTATGACAATCGCGTCGGGAACATAGCTCACCATTGCGGTTACTTGATGTGGCACAGCCCCGATGCAGTAGAATTTAAGCTGGGTCGAGTAGAGAGCGGGACTCTCGATGAGAGTTTAGTGGCGAACATTGCTCCGGAAAAAATTCCCCCAACACTCAAAGCGCTCCGGTGTAGTAATTTTTATGGGAATTAGGTCGTTCGGGCGATGAGCTCGCGATAACGAATTTCCATCAAATAAAGCGTCAAGATTAACGCAGAGCGCCGGGTCGCTCGCTATGAGCTTAAGGATTCAAGCATGACAAACCGACTCATCAGCGCGGGCGTGCTCGTAGCACTGTATGCTCGGCGATCAACCTGGCCGCGCCGCGGCTGTGGGTGCTGATTCATCTGCTGATACGAAACGCTCGGTACGCAAGAACATAAAGAAACACCAGGTTGAAGCCGCAGTAAGCAGGTGCCAAATCGCGTGGGCTTGTATTAGCGAGTCTGGCTGGCACCACTTATTGTGGGGACGCCCTGTTTGCCAGATGGCAAAGGCGATGACAAAGCAGGCACCGCCGGCGAAGTACCAGGGCGTATAGCGTCTGCGGATTCGTGGTGGATGTGAGCAAAACACCGCTGGCAGCCAAAACAGCAGCACCCACCAATACTCTGCTGGATTCTGCAGCATCTCCGCCGGCAAGATTCCGAACACGGCTGCAACGATGAAGCCGACGAATCCGGACAACCATCGAAACCAGGCAGAGTAAAATCGTAACAACGCCTCGGAGATCACCCACAGGCCGATAGAAACGCTGAACAGATTCAGGTTTATGCCTAACCGAGAACCGAACAGCTCCCGCAAGACAGCGTAGCCCACAACCAAAACGAAGTAAGTTAGGAAAAATTGCCTGGAGCTGAAGCGCCCCATCTCGGTGAGATTCAACAGCCACGGAATCAGGATATACATCACCATGCTCAGGTTGTCGGCCGATGCACCCCAGGCGGTGTTAGTGCCGTGCATAAGCATTGACCCCGGCCCTAGCCAGACAACAGCAGCTGCAAAGGTGACGGATACTGGGTTCAGACCGATCATGTGACCGCTCGCGAGGTCTTTGTCCCGGGACAGAACCCAAAACATAGCCAGTCCGCTGAGGATGAAGCCCAGGTTACTGAGTGTGTTTGCGGGCTCCCGAATAACGCCGGGATGAACACGCTCACACCAGCGGCCTATCTCGCCAATCGCAGATTCTCTGGCCGCGGGCTCACCCCAGCCGATTGATCCGACAATGAGGTAGATGCAGGCGAACGCGATGCAGCAAATCAGGGCTATGGCTGGTGCGTATCTGATCAATACCCATCCTCTATCGGCTTGTTTTTTAACTTGTTGGGCCGCATCGACCTTCCATCGGGTTGGTTTTGAACCGTTTTTATCGCCGATCCCGCATAACACTTTAAACCGCACTAAAAACTGGTCAGGCAAATGGATGCCACTCAGACAACCATTCGGGAAATTGTCCTGATTACCCAGCCACATTTGGCAGCCGGTGTCCTGTGAGTATTTCACGGGCAGATGAAAGACGCATTCTAAAATTGGTAGAAGAAGCCCTTGCGCTTCCCGAAGACCAATATGAGGAATACCTGATTGCTCGGCTGGACCCCGAGCCTGCATTGCAAAAACGGGCTCGCAGCCTGCTGTCTTCTCTCACTCTTCGGGGTGACACAACCAAGCAGAGTTTTTCAATGGTCGCGCATCAGGGCGGTGGCTTTCATCTGCACGAGCCCATTGCCGATGAAATTGGTGCCTACCGCATCTTAGACTTGCTTGGTGCGGGTGGGATGGGGCGGGTCTACCTCGCCGAGCGCAACGATGGTGTATTCGATAAGAAAGTGGCCATCAAAGTGATGCAACCCGATCGCTATGGTTCGCAGTTTGTAGAGCGATTTGAAACTGAGCGGCAAATACTTGCTAACGTGGTCCACCCACATATCGCTGCATTGCTGGATGGTGGGCAGCTCGAAGACGGTACACCCTATCTGGTGATGGAGTATGTCGAAGGCAGAGACATTGACGAGTACGTTTTCAGCAACAATCTGTCCATCGCGGACACCATCGAGCTGTTTTTGCAGGTGTGCGACGCGGTTCAGGCGGCCCATCAATCGTTGGTGGTTCATCGTGATATCAAGCCGAGCAATATTCTCGTAGAC
>CAZSYU010000112.1:1543-12954 GCA_964611345.1 uncultured Pseudomonadales bacterium | reverse complement strand
AACCATAAGTCCCATTGTTATCAACGATATACATCATGTTGATACGCCGTCGCACAATATGCGAGAACTGGCCCAGACCAATCGAGGCACTGTCACCGTCGCCCGATACACCGATGGTAAACAGCTCACGGTTAGCGAGATTGGCGCCGGTGGCCACCGATGGCATACGCCCGTGCACCGAGTTAAAACCATGCGATTTGCTTAAAAAGTAGCTCGGGGTTTTGGACGAACAACCAATGCCCGACACCTTGGCGAACTTGTGCGGCGGCAACGACAGCTCAGCACACGCCTGCACAATCGCCGCACTCACCGAATCGTGCCCACAGCCGGCACACAGCGTAGATACCGCGCCCTCGTAGTCGCGACGGTTAAGGCCAATCTCATTGAGTTTGAGCGCCGGGTGATGGACCCTGGGTTTGGCTACAAATGTCATGACGTTACCTCCGTCAGTACCGGCCGCTTGGTTTCTTTGAAGTAGTTCGCCACCTGATCGGCAATGTAGTCGGCCGAGATCGACAGGCCCGCGTAATAGAGCACACTCACCAAATTGGCAGGGTTAAGCCCACCTTCATTGACCAGCAGCGTTTTCATCTGTGCGTCGCGGTTCTGCTCAATGACAAATACAAAGTCGTGCTCGGCAATAAACTGCCAAACCTCGTCGCCAAACGGAAACGCCCGAATGCGCATGGTATCCAGCGTAATGCCCTGCTCTCCCAGTCGATCCAGCGCTTCCTGCATAGGCAGCATGGTGGTGCCGTAATACAACACTCCCACCGACTGTCCGCTGCTCACGATTTCAGCAGGAGGCACAAGCTGTGCCGCAGTGCGCCATTTCAGCTCCAGCCGCTCCATGTTCTGCTGGTAGGCTTCTTCAGATTCTGTGTAGGCTGCGTACTCATCACGCGATGTACCGCGGGTAAAAAACGCACCCTTTTCCGGGTGGGTACCCGGCAAGGTTCGGTAACCAATGCCATCACCATCCACATCGAGATAACGTCCGAATTTCTCAATCTTGTCGAGCGCATCAGCATCGAGCACCTTGCCACGATCGTACGTGCGGTTGTCGTCCCACTCGAAGGGCTCTGACAGGTTATCGTTCATGCCGAGTTCGAGATCAGACAGCATGATGATTGGCGTTTGCAGCCGGTCCGCGAGGTCGAGCGAGGTTGCTGCCATGTCGAAGCACTCATGGGGTGTCGAAGGAAACAGCACCACGTGCTTGGTATCACCATGGGAGGCGTAGGCAGCACTAATAACGTCCGACTGCTGGGTGCGAGTAGGCATACCTGTTGAGGGACCCGAGCGCTGGATATCGACCAGCACCGCAGGGATCTCGGCAAAATAGGCGAGCCCCAAAAATTCTGACATCAGCGACACGCCAGGACCTGAGGTTGCGGTAAAGGAACGGGAGCCATTCCAGGCCGCACCGATCACGATGCCAATTGAGGCGAGTTCATCCTCTGCCTGCACAATCGCAAAGTTGTTTTCGCCGGTGTCTTTGTCCACCCGCAACTGGTTGGCGTACTTTTCGAAGGCCTCAGCAACCGATGTCGAGGGTGTAATTGGGTACCACGCACACACTGTGGCACCACCGTAAACCATGCCCAGGCCAACGGCTGCATTGCCATCAACCATAATCTTGTCGCCAACCGCGTCTGCCCGACGCACCTGCAACGGCAATGGCGTATCAAGATAATCCCGCGCGTACCCGCGCCCCACCTCCAGCGCACGAATGTTGGGTTCCAGCAGATGCTCTTTGCCAGCATACTGGGTAGAGACCATGCCAGTGATAACGTCAAACTCGATACTCAACAGTTCAGCGAGGGCACCTAGATAGACGATATTTTTAAACAGTGAGCGTTGCTTGGGATCCGAAAACTGCGGCAACACCAACTGCGCACAGGGCACACCGATGTAGTTGATGTCAGCACGCTCCAAACGCTTGTCGAGCGGCTTGGAGCTGTCGTAAAACAGATAGCCACCAGGCACGATGCTCGCCACATCTTCGGTGTAGGTCTCCGCGTTCATCGCCACCATGATGTCGACGCCTTCACGCCGCCCCAGGTAACCTTTCTCGCTAACCCGCACCTCAAACCAGGTGGGCAGTCCCTGAATGTTTGACGGGAAGATGTTGCGGGTTGCAACGGGAATGCCCATGCGGAACAGCGCTTTGGCAAACATGCCGTTGGCGCTGGCAGAACCAGAGCCATTCACGTTGGCAAACTTGATTACGAAATCGTTGTACAAAACGTCCACTGCGTCGCTCATTCTGCAAAGGTTCCCAACTGCGGCACATGTATCACTGACTTCTGCATGTCCCAGGCGTTAGTAGGACAGCGCTCGGCGCACAAGCCGCAGTGCAGACACACATCTTCGTCTTTCACCATAACCCGCTGGGTGGGCAACACCTCGCTGACATACAGGTCTTGCTCGGCGTTGTCGGCAGGCGCAGTCAGCGACTGGCGCAGTTCGCCTTCTTCTGCGTTGGGTGTGAAAGAAATGCAATCCATCGGGCAGATGTCAACGCAGGCATCACATTCAATACAAAGCTTTTCGGTGAATACCGTTTGGACGTCGCAGTTCAGACAGCGCTGCGCCTCGGCGGCACCTGCTGCTGCGTCGAAGCCAAGTTCCACTTCAAGCCGCACATCCTTCAGTGCTTCTTCGTGGGAGACCTGCGGCACAATATGGCGCACGGCCGCATCGTGCTCGTTATCAAAGCTCCACTCGTGCACACCCATCTTCTGCGAGATCAGATTAACCCCTTCGGGTGGGCGATCCGCCTTTAAATCTTTGCCCTGCATAAACAGATGCATAGAAATGGCCGCCTTGTGCGCGTGGGCCGAGGCCCAAATAATGTTTTCGGGGCCGAAGGCAGAATCGCCACCAAAGAAAATCTTAGGGTTCGACGATTGCAGCGTATCCGGATCGAGTTCGGGGCAGTCCCACTTGTCAAAGGTGATGCCAAGGTCGCGTTCAATCCAAGGGCAGTGGTTGTCCTGGCCGATGGCCATTAGTACGTGGTCGCACGCAATGATCTCGTCAGGCTCACCGGTAGGAACGTACTTCAAACGGCCATCGTCGCCCTTTACGGGCTCCACACACTCAAAGCGGATGCCGGTCAGCTTACCATTTTCGTGGATAAATTCTTTGGGCGGCCGGTTGTTAATGATAGGAATGCCCTCGCCCATCGCATCTTCTTTCTCCCACTCTGAGGCTTTCATCACCTCAAACGCAGAGCGCACCACAACCTTCACCGATTCGGCGCCAAGGCGGATGGATGTGCGACAGCAATCCATCGCCGTGTTACCGCCGCCCAGCACAATCACCTTGCCTTCGATCTTGGTGGTGTGCCCAAAGGCAACGCTCGACAACCAGTCGATGCCAATAGACACATGGTCCGCCACTGCTTCATGGCCAATCAGCTCGAGCCCCCGACCTTTCGGTGCGCCTGTGCCAACAAAGTAGGCATCAAAGCCCATGTCGAGCATTTCTTGCATGCTGGTAATTTCGTGCCCGAAGTGGGCGTGAACCCCCATGTTCAGAATCAGATCCACCTCTTCATCCAGCACTTCTGCTGGCAAGCGGAACGACGGGATCTGCGAGCGCATCATGCCACCGCCCTTTTCATCCCGATCAAACAGATGCACTTCGTAACCAAACGGCAGCAGGTCGCGTGCGACTGCCAGCGAGGCGGGACCGCCACCCAGGAGCGCCACCTTCTTACCGTTGCCTTCCTGAGGTACAACGGGCATGAAATCCGAGATGTCGCCCTTGTTGTCTGCGGCGACCCGCTTCAGGCGGCAAATCGCAACCGGCTTCTCCTCGGTGCGCACACGGCGACACGCGGGTTCACAGGGCCGGTCACAGGTGCGACCCAGCACACCGGGGAATACGTTTGAGTCCCAGTTGAGCATGTAGGCCTCGGTATAACGCTCTTGCGCGATCAACCGTATGTAGTCTGGCACCGGGGTGTGCGCCGGACAGGCCCATTGGCAATCCACTACTTTGTGAAAGTAGTTGGGATCATTAATGTCGGTTGGATTCATTCCATTTGGGTTCGTAGCCACGATGCTGCTGCACTTCCTCTTGGTTACTGGCGGGTACTGTCTACTGCTTGCAATTTCACACTCGTTTCACGATCATTTTACTGCGCTGCGACCGCACTGAGCCTCTCTCCTAACTGCAAGAAATATCTGAACTTTTCCAAAACCTGCGAACTTTAGCTTGTTCCTTTACAGGTATCTACTGTCCCACCCCAAATATGCCCACCCCGCCTCAGCAGAGTCGGTAGAATGGCCACCTTTTTAGAGCAGCACAGATCTCACCACCAATGTCGGATGCCGAACCTCGGGTGCTAACCCGCGCCACCCAGACCGCTGTCCATCCGAGTGCCGGTCAACGCCTGAACTGGAATGAATTGCCCGGCAGCAGCGCAAGCCTCGCCGCGGTTGGCGCGGCAGAAACCCACGATGGTCTAACCCTGTTGATCTGCCCCACTACGGCAGCCGCCCGGCAGGCGGCGCGGGAATGTCGGGTATTTGCACCTGCAGGGCTTACTGTCCTGCACTTTCCCGACTGGGAAACACTGCCCTACGACGCCTTCTCACCGCATCAGGACATCATCTCAGAACGTCTGGAAACCATGGCCAGACTCCCGCAGCTCAGTCAGGGGCTCATCATTGTCACCCTCGCGACGGCCCTGCAGCGCACTGCACCGCAGGGGTTCGTGGCGGGCGCCAGCTTTCATCTGGCACCGGGAATGACGCTGGATCTCGATACCCAGCGGCGCACCTTGATCGATGCAGGCTACCGGGCTGTCTCTGCCGTGACCGAACGCGGTGAGTTCGCTGTTCGGGGTGCGTTACTCGACATCTACCCGATGGGTGCGCCGGCGCCTATTCGCATCGATCTGCTGGACGATGAGATTGACACGCTGCGCACCTTCGACCCGGACACCCAGCGCTCCATCGAACGCCTTGAGCGCCTCGATATGTTGCCCGCCCATGAGTTTCCGGTGGAAGGCGACGCGATAAAGGCGTTTCGCCACCGCTGGCACGAACGCTTCGATGTCGATCAACGCAAATGTCCGGTGTATCAGGACGTCAGCAACGGCATCATGCCGTCTGGCATTGAATACTACTTACCGCTGTTCTTTGACGAATTGGGCAGCCTGTTCGACTACCTGCCGAAAAACACGCTGGCGTTGCACCTGGAACCCATCGAAGCCAGCGCCGAGACCGTGCTCGACGCCGTCGAGGCGCGCTACGAAAACCTGCGCTACGACATCGAACGCCCCATTTTATCGCCCGCCGAACTCTACCTCAGCCGCGAGGAACTGTTAGCGAAACTCGCACCCTTTGCCAAGGTCGGGCTAAATCAACGCCACAAACACGAAGCGGACTTTGGCGCAGCAGCATTGCCAGACTTAACGGCAGATGTGCGTTCGCGCGCGCCAGCGCAAGCGTTGAGCGAGTATCTCAGCAACACCACCAAACCCGTGTTGTTTGTTGCCGAATCGGCCGGGCGTCGGGAATTGGTGGATGAGTTTCTGCGCCGGGCCGAGGTCAGCACTACCTTCGTCGAGGATTGGGCCAGCTATAAATTAGCGCTCAGTGAGACTACCCCACCCCGTTACGCCATGCTGGTGGCACTGCTCACTCGCGGCGTCGAAACCGCGACTTTCAGCCTGATTACCGAAGCCGATATTTATGGCCGCCGGGCCACACCGGAAGAACGGGAGAGCCAGGCGCGGATCGACTCCGATCAGATCGTGCGCAATCTGAACGAGTTGCACATTGGCGCCCCCGTGGTGCACATCGATCACGGCGTAGGCCGCTATCAGGGCTTAACCACCTTAACCATCGACGATAGCGTTAATGAATTTCTACAGCTCGAGTACGCAGACGAGGCCAAACTCTATGTGCCTGTTGCCTCGCTGCATCTGATCTCCCGCTATTCTGGCAGCGATGAAAACGGCGCACCACTGCACCGCCTGGGTTCTGAGCAGTGGGAGAAAGCGCGCCGCAAGGCCGCCGAGAAAGCGTTTGATGTGGCCGCAGAGTTACTCAACCTGTACGCCCTGCGCAAGAGCCGACCGGCCTATGCGTTCAACCTGCCGGAACAGGATTATCAGACCTTTGCCGAGCAGTTTGAGTTCACTGCTACTGCCGATCAGGCCACGACCATCGACGCCGTAGTCGCCGACATGACCAGCACCGCCCCCATGGACCGCCTGGTGTGCGGCGATGTCGGCTTCGGCAAAACCGAAGTGGCAATGCGCGCTGCCTTTATCGCGGTGCAAAACGACAAGCAGGTCGGCGTGTTGGTGCCCACCACATTACTAGCCCAGCAGCATGGCGAGAGCTTTCGCGATCGCTTCGCAGAGTGGCCTGTGCGGGTAGAGGTCATCTCCCGATTGCGCGCCGATGCCGACGCGCGGCAGGTACTGGAAGATACCGCAAACGGCAAGGTCGACATCCTGATTGGCACCCACAAACTGCTAAGCAAGAACCTTAAGTTCCAAAACCTGGGCCTGGTTATCGTTGATGAAGAGCATCGCTTCGGCGTGCGCCAAAAAGAACGCCTGAAGACATTGCGTGCGGAGGTGGATCTGCTCACCCTGACAGCAACGCCGATTCCACGCACGCTCAACATGGCCATCGGTGGCATTCGCGACCTGTCGATTATCGCGACGCCGCCAGCAAAACGATTGTCGATCAAGACCTTCATCCAGGAAAAGCGCAACCATCTCATTCGGGAAGCGCTGAGTCGCGAGCTGATGCGCGGCGGGCAAGTGTTTTATGTGCACAACGAAGTGCGCACGATCGAGCAAGCAGCAAGCGAGATCAGTGAACTCGCACCAGAGGCGCGCGTGGCAATTGGGCACGGACAAATGGGTAAGCGTGAACTCGAAACGGTGATGAGTGACTTCCAGCATCGGCGCTGCAACGTGCTGGTGTGTTCCACCATTATTGAAACCGGCATCGATATTCCCAACGCCAACACCATTATCATCGATCGGGCCGACCGGTTTGGGCTGGCGCAGTTACATCAACTGCGCGGGCGCGTGGGCCGCTCCGACCGCCAGGCCTATGCTTATCTGTTAATCCCGCATCAAAGCGCCCTGTCTGCGGATGCTCGCAAACGCCTGGAAGCCATTGAAGCGTCAGGCGATCTGGGCATCGGCTTTACGCTGGCCACCCACGATATGGAAATCCGCGGCGCTGGCGAAATGCTCGGTGACGAACAATCGGGGCAAATCGAAGAGGTCGGATTTTCGCTGTATATGGAAATGCTGGAACGTGCCGTAAGGGCAATTCGCGATGGCAAGACACCCAACATGGACCAACCATTCGAGACCAGCCAGGAAATCAACCTGCACCAGCCTGCCTTGATCCCAGCCGATTACATGGGTGATGTGCATGTGCGATTAATCACCTATAAGCGCATCAGCAATGCAGCCACAGAAGAACAGCTCGACGATCTGCGCGCCGAACTTATCGATCGCTTTGGTCAACTGCCGCCCGTGCTCGAAACCCTGTTCATCGTCACACGAGTGAAGTTGCTGGCGACACCACTCGGTATCGCCAAAATTGATCTGGGTGAAAATGGCGGCAAGGTCGAGTTTCAGCCGACGACCCAGGTCGACCCACTGGCAATTGTAAAATTGGTGCAAGAGAGTGCTGGCGCATGGAAAATGGAAGGTGCGACGACACTTCGCGCGCGTACCGAGCTCCCTCAACTCGCTGATAGGGTAGAATTCTGCAATGCCCTGATAACCCATTTGAGCAGCCCGAGCGCTGCCAGCTAACACCAACCCCTAACACCAACAGGATTACGCAGTGCACCACCCCAACGCTCTTTCATCGCTTGTGTTTCCCGCACTGCTGCTCACCGTCCTACTGCTTGGCAGCCCTGCACATGCAGACCCGACAAGCGACCTCCACGGTGAACTCAAAGAACGCTGGTACACTACCGAGCTAGTGGTGTTTCGCTATACCAATCCTCCAGCAGCCGAGTCGTTGCAGCTTACTGGCGAGCGAATGAATGCGCAGGAGTACGCCAAAGCGCTTGCCGCCAATGCGGACGCGCAAGAGGGTGGCGAGATACAAGAGGCAGTCAGCGTACTGACGCTCGGCGACAGGCCAGAAGATGTGGCATTGACCCAACGTCCACCCCTCGCAGTCCGGCCAAAAGATAAACTTCTGGCCTACACTGGCGACGCAGATCTAGAGGCTCTGATCGCGCAGAATATGGCCACCTGGGAACACCAGCTGCGCGATCAGGACGGCGATTTTCTCAGCAAAGAACAGCTCACACTCACCGATCAAGCGACAAAGCTGCGCTCCAATCGTGGCATTGAGGTACTGACCCACACCGGCTGGACCCAGGCCGTGCCGGCGCGCGACAACGGCACACCCATCTCGCTCAGTGGTGGCACCACTTACATCGATCCGCGCAACGGCGATAGCAGATTTCGGCTCGAAGGCGAAGTTACAGTGACTCTCGGACGCTATCTGCATGTGCAGCCAACGCTCTACTACACACCGGTTACGACGACAGAGAGCCGGCTGCCAACCGAGCGCAGCCAACCTGGCCGCAACAGTGCAGCCAACACACAG
This sequence comes from uncultured Pseudomonadales bacterium, assembly GCA_964611345.1. Taxonomy (GTDB): domain Bacteria; phylum Pseudomonadota; class Gammaproteobacteria; order Pseudomonadales; family Azotimanducaceae; genus JALZVT01. The sequence goes on along the minus strand of CAZSYU010000112.1, from coordinate 4,330 downwards.
GCCCCTGGCCGCGTCCCCGAGGTGAAAGACCTCAGCAGCCTCTCGGCACTCGATCGCTTAAAGATTCGCGCCGCAGAAAAATCGGCCGCTCGAGCGCAACGGTCAAACCGGCGCCCAGAAGAGTCTGCTCTCGAGCTCCCACCCTATACCCGACTGGAACAATCACGTCGGGTTCGCAGCGGCGAGTTGCACTACATCGATCATCCAGAACTCGGCGTGCTGGTGCGGGTCACTCCGGTGGCAGCACCCGAGCTACTGCTGGAGCAGTTCACCCTGCTGCAATAAACCGCGCAACAGGCTCTGAATTTGCGCCATGCCCTCGCGCCCGGCCGCATGGATGGCCTCAAGCTCAATCACACCACGACCTGCGGCCGGGTTTACGACCAGACTCAGGCTCGCGTAAGGAACCGCAAGCTCAGCAGCCAGTGCGGCCTCGGGCATTGCTGTCATACCAACAAGGGTTGCCCCATCTCGCTCGTAGCGATCAATTTCGGCGGGTGATTCAAACCTTGGCCCCTGAGTAGCGCCATACACTCCGCCCTCTATAACCCGCAAGGATTGCTTGCGCGCAACCCTCACGAGGTTGTTAATCAGCGCTCGATTAAAGGGCTCATCAAACTCAACGTGAGTGATGTCGCCATTGCCTGCGTAGGTATGCTCGCGACCCCAGGTGTAGTCGATCACCTGATGCGGCAACACCAGCCCACCCACCGGGAGGGCTGAATCTATTCCGCCAACGGTGTGGGTGGCAATAATGGCTTCGACACGCGCATCGGCGAGCAGGCGCAGGTTTGCGCGGTAGTTAATTTCTGCCGGTAACAGGTGGTGTTGTGGGCCGTGTCTGGCTAAGAACAGCAACTCAGAGTTGCCGCACAACACACCCTGCAAATCAGCTGACGGCTCGCCCAACTCAGAGTCGTCGAGCGTACTGGCCTTGATATCGAGATCTGTAGCCCGCTCAAAGCCTTCCCAGGTGTTCCAGTTGCTGGGGAACGCCGAACCACCAATAACGCCAATGCGCATCTAATCACTCCCGGTTATTGCGCGAATTTCAGGCAGATTGCGCCACTGCCCTTCGATGTCCATGCCGCGCCCAAACAAAAACAGATTGGGCGACTCGAGTGCTATGTATTCGGCGTGACTTGCGCAGTCATCTACCGCCTTGCGCACCAATACCGCGGCAAGCACCTTTGCGGCACCAAGCTCTGCGGCGCGCTGCCGCAAGGCCAACAGAGTCTCACCGCGATCGAGCACATCATCGACATACACCACCACCCGATCGCGCAGATCGGCGGTGGGTTCGACGTGCCACACCAACTCGCCGCCCGCCGTGCCATGGCCATAGCGACCCACGTGCACATAGGCCAGCTCGCAACAACCTTGAAAGCGCATCACCAGATCGGCGGTGAACGGCAAACCACCGTGCAGCACCGAGACAAAAACGGGATTGAGGTTGTGCAGATCAACATTGAGCTTTATCGCGAGCTGATCGATCGCCTTTTCTACGGTAGTTTTGTCGAAGACAACCTGTGAGTCAGGCAATTCAGTAAGCCCCGGAGAGGCCGGTGCGCGGGGCGTAAACTTAGAAGTATCGAGTGAATTCGAACTGGAGATAGTCATCGCGTTGCAGGGAGCCCAGTTTATTATTGTTATCGAGCAGGTCACCCAGGTTTGCTGAGCTTCCGATCGCTGTACCGCCACCGAAGAATCGGGCTTCGAGCACCAGACTCCAGCGGTCATTGAGGCGCCGACTGGCTTCCAGCAGCACCGCCCTTTCATTGGACTTAGTGTCCCACACTACGCCGAACAGCGCCTGCGAATCATTCAGATCGTTTGCGGCAAACCTGGCCCCTATCGCCAGATCCCGCTCCAGAAACGAATCAAACGCAGCACCGCCGCGGCTGTCGTGGTTGTACTCCAGCACCAGCCCCAGATCGGCACTGCCACCGAAGGCGCCCACAAAGGTGTGCTCCAGACCTGCGACCGCGGCAAAATAGCGCTCCGGGCCACCTCGCTGGGTGTAAGCCTCAAGCTTGAACGCCGTATCGCCAGTGTTTGCCTGCGCTGCCAGGGCGGTGCGTTTGATGGTGTCGTAGACCGGCACCAACACTACCTGCGAGCCATCCAGGCCGGCCTCAAAGCGCGGTGTTCGACGCGTGCCATTGAAATGATAGACGTCAACCGCGACACCACCGAGCAATGTACTCAGACGCGCAACACCGTCGATGCGCTTGTCTTCGGCACCAGACTCATAACGGGTGGCACTGCGATCAATCGGCAGGGCCAGCGCTAACCGACCATCAAGGCCAGGAAACCGGCGCTCGCGAAAGCCGGGCAACACAAACAACTCGAGGGTGCCCCAGTTGCGAATGTTGGTGAGCGACACCAGCGGCTGGCCCAGTTTCTGTTCGCCGTCCGGATTTTCGACCAGATCGGTTTGGTTCACGACATCAATCAGATGGTTGAACTCGGCAACCCCCCAGAACACCTGCCCGATACCCGCCTGCAACTGCCAGGATGACGCGGTGTCATTGAACACATGGGTCCAGTTTAGTTCGCGGACATCGGTATGCGAGCGCTGGCTATCGTCGCTGTCCCAGCGGCCGAAGAGTTGCACGCGAAAACCATCCAGGCCATCGCGAAAGTCGACGTTGTAATTCAGGTTCGCACTGGCGGAGTACTGGTATTGATCACTGCGATTGCTGCCGGTGGTCGCGAACACGCGGTTCTGGACCCCAACGTCGACATCGAATGCATGGCGATTGCGCCGCTTGGTTTCGCTCTGGG
>CAZSYU010000112.1:0-1443 GCA_964611345.1 uncultured Pseudomonadales bacterium | reverse complement strand
TGGGGTTGGCTCTGGGTTTCGCTCTGGGGCTTTACCGTGACCGCCAACGCCGCACCAGCCGGCACCGCCAGGCTGCCGGACTGGGCCGGCGCTGGTGCGGCAACAGCAACTGGCGCCGCAGAGCTGCTCGCGAGTTCTGGCTGTGCTTGATGTTCCGGGTCCAGCAACCGCCACCAGTCGAGCCCCGCCGCGGTTGCCTGGCGCGCCTGGTGGATTTGTTGCTCCCCCACCACCAGTGGCCCTACCACCCTGTAGAAGCGATTGCTTTCTGACCCTGCCATTACAACCGCTAGCGGCACGCTGATCAATCGAGATACCCGCGCCGCAAGACTCTGGGCGTTTTGTTGCAGCACAAAGCTGCCAAACACAAGCCGGGCAGCCGGGGCAGCAGCCGGGGTTAGATTGTTGGTTTCATTGCCATGCGCGCCTGGGGCCAGTACCGCGGTTAACAACGTCACTATCGTCGCCAGCTTCAGGGCACGCACTATCTGACCCGCAACAGGCTCGTCGTGGACAGGTCGCGATCCGCAGACAGACCGACATTAAATTCAAAGCCGCGCCAGGCCAGCTCAGTACTCTTGCCGGTGACCTGATTGCTCATCAGCATCAGCTTTGGTTTCCAGAGTCCGTTTTCGAACTGTTCAAACTCGGAGGCCGTTAGCGTTTTTGTCAATCGATCGCCGCGGTTGTAATAGTCGACCTTGAGCGTGCGGTAATGCTCGGTATCAATCCAGTACACCTGTCGCAGATAACCGGAATACAGGGTAGGGCCGGGTTTGCGTTCCACCACAAAGCAGCGCCCTGCACCACAGTCTTCGGTGCGTAAAAATCGGTAGCTGTACTTCGACACTTCCTGGGTAGACAGATCTTCATAGCTGAACTCGCTGCCGAGAAAGGGCCCGGAGCGATTGCGCGAGGCAATTTTTTTCACGCGCTTCAGGGCCGGTAAGTACAGCCACTGATCGTCGTCCCGGGTGAGTTGGCCATGCGACAGCAGCGCCGTGCCGCGAATCGCCTTGGGGGTTTGAAACACCACCATGAGCCTGTCACCACCCGCTGGCACTTCGAGTTGCTGCAGATCGAGTTCGCGCTCAACGGTGCGACCACGTTTGTCGCGCAGCACCATGGTGAGTTGCACGCGCAGGTCAACAAAACCGGATTGCCGCCGATCTGCCTCGGTGAATACCGCAAGGCCACGTTCTTCTGCCCCCGCCTCTGCCCCCGCCTGTGCCCCAACTTCTGCAACCACAGGTGCCGCGGGGAGGGTTTCGCTTGCGGCTGCAAAAGAATTTGTGGACACCAACACCGAAATGCCGAGCGCAACCCGACGCAACAAGCGCGCAGCAGAAGCAAAGCTTGAGCGACCGCGGTGGTGAGGATTGCAGGAGTTATTCAAAACCTGGCTGGCTCCGACTTGTCGAGTGTTAAGTTACTGTATATAGT
>CAZSYU010000111.1:0-13011 GCA_964611345.1 uncultured Pseudomonadales bacterium | reverse complement strand
TTGTGGGCCTTTGCAGCAGCCTCCATTTCGGCTTTGCGGGCAGCCGCCGCAATCTCTTCAGCATCAAGCTCGACAATCTCAAGCTTTGCACCGGCGTTAATAAAAGCATCGAGATACTTCTCAACGGTCGCCTCATCAACGTCTTTCTTTATGGTTACTGGCTTGCCAGAAAACATCACGTCCAGCTGCGCATCGCTCGCTTTCAGCAGTTTTTGCAGCCGGCCGCGTACCACAGCCACCTCATTATCAGCAGAGATCTTGCCCCGGAACAGCAATTTGTAACGCGAATTCATACGCCATTGTACCATTCTGGCAATTGCGATCTGGCGGCCACATCGCCACTATAACTGTTGCCGAGTTCACACTTTTGGTGCTGCGCTCGTTCAGCACCATCTATCAGGGCCTCAGATATGTCACGTAAGGACTACCGCTACAGTAAAAAGTCAGATTTTGCGACAAGCGTCAAAAAACCGCTAGACCGCGACGCCGCCAAGAAGGCGTTAGCAAAATCGGTAGAAGAACTCGCAGAGCTGCAAGAGAAGCTCTACGCGGACAATCACCACTCGTTGCTGTTGGTGTTTCAGGGTATGGATGCAGCAGGCAAAGACAGCACCATCAACAAAGTGACCTCAGGCGTTAATCCAGCCGGCTTTCAGGTTTTTAGTTTCAAAAAACCCTCCTCAGAAGAAATGGACCACAACTTTTTGTGGCGCTGCTGGCAGCGCATGCCAGAGCGCGGACGCATCGGCATTTTCAATCGTTCTTACTACGAGGAGGTGCTCGTGGTGAAGGTGCATCCCGCCATCGTTGAGGGTCGCCGTCTGCCTGACAAAGAGATCAACAAGGCGTTTTGGGACAAGCGTTACAGCGACATCAACGCGATGGAGAAGCATCTCGCCAACAACGGTACCCGAGTATTGAAGTTTTTCCTTAACGTATCGAAAGAAGAGCAAAAGCAGCGATTTTTAAGTCGCTTGAACGAACCGAAGAAGCACTGGAAGTTCAGTTCGGCAGATCTCAACGAACGCCAGTACTGGGATCAATATCAGGATGCCTTTCGCGAGGCAATTGAAGCCACTGACAAAGACTATGCGCCCTGGTACATCATCCCCGCTGACGACAAGCGCAACATGCGAGCAATCGTCGCGGATATTATTGTCGACGAACTTAAAGACCTGGACCTGCATTTTCCGGAACCGGACGAATCAGAAGTAGCCCGCTTTGATGCCGCTCGAGAGTCACTGAACAACGAGTGATTCTGGTTACCCGAACGATCCAGGCAGAGTCACTCGTTATCCAGCTTCACAGGATAGGTTTGCTCCATTCGATTAGGACCCGCCTCTAGTCCCACCATTTCGCCGAAGGCACTCTCGTGCACAAGTGTCACTGAGGAGAGCCCCGCGCGAGCAAATGCCTGATCAGCAGCATACCGACTGCGATACACCAAATTCTCGCCTCGAGCGTTTTGTAGTGTTAGCTGCGAACTGCGCTGCGCACCTGCCGTGTGCCCATCGCTAATGAGCACTTGCAAGAGATAAACCATCGGATCAGCAGCCAGCACTTGCGCGGTTACTTTCTCGCCAGCTGAAACCGCATTCTTCAGTTCTTTGAGTGTCACATCCCCAACCTTCTACTTGCTAAATCTCTGGTCGAGCTGTTAAGCCCAACGCTTGCTCGTAGGCGTGTCCTGCTCGTACCAACACTGCTTCATCCAACCATCGACCCACAATCTGAAAACCGGTAGGTCGGCCTGCGTCATCAATGCCCGAGGGCAGCGAAATTGTCGGGTGCCCAGAGTAGTTGTAAGGCGCTGTAAAGTTCAGAAACTCCGCCGTTTCGTCGTCATCATTGAGTGTTTGGGCCATGCTGTCGATAGTGGGCACGGGTACTGGCATAGCCGGGCATAGCAATCCATCGATCGACTCGAACAGAACATCGAGTTTACGTCGAAACCGTTCCCGGATACGCTCAAGCGCACCGTACTGTAAACCACCTACCTTGTGTCCCAGTTCAATCAAGCCCGTGAGATCAGGGCCGTACATTGCTTTGTGTTCAGGAAACAGACCCTCATGGGCAAGCGCACATTCGACGCTACAGGTGACGACCCAGTTGCGCACCAGAGTGATGTACTCGCGCGGCAACGTCACCTCAACAACGCTGGCACCCAACTCCTCATAGGTTTTGACAACAGTGCGCAGAGTGTCGACGACTGCAGGTGCAACCCCTGACTCAACGTAGTCCCAGTCGATGCCTAACCGCATATCGGCGACACCCAATGTAAGCTGCTCAGAAAAGTCCGGCACGGCAACGGACAAAGAGTTGGGGTCAAGCGGATCGTGCCCCGCGATGGCCTGCAGCAGTAAAGCAGCGTCTGCCACGTTGCGTGTTAGCGGGCCAATGTGATCCAGCGATTCTGCAAGCGGAAAGGCGCCGTTACGGCTAACCCGACCATAGGTTGCCTTAATTCCAACCAAACCATTGGCCACACTTGGAAACCGGATACTACCGCCGGTATCTGAACCCAGCGCGCCAAAAGCAAGCCCTGCTGCAACACTTACGCCAGAACCAGACGACGATACGCCCGACCACAGCTCTTCGGACCAGGGGTTCACCGGCGCGGCGATATCCGGGTGATGCGCACCATAGGCACCCTCCGTCAACTGGACTTTACCCAGCACAATGGCACCCGCTTCTTGCAACCTGGAAACAACCGTGGCGTCTACTTTCGGCACATGATTCGCCATTACTTTGGTGCCACTTGCTGTCGTCACGCCCGCAGTAGCAAGCAAATCTTTTAACGCAATGGGTATGCCATGCAGAGGGCCACAGGCTTTGCCTTGCTCGCGCGCAGCATCCAACGCAGCCGCACGTTCAAGCGCCTGTTCGCCGAGCACCTGGCTATAACAGTGCAATCTGCCGTTGTGCTGCTCAATGCGTGCCAACATATATTGCGTTAACGCAAGAGCAGAAAGCTCACCCTCACTCAACGCCTTACGCAAGTCACTGATAGACGTCCAGTGCAACTCAGACATCAAATATTTTTCCTGGGTTCAGCAACCCCTTGGGGTCCAGGGAGGATTTAAGCTGCCGCATCAGCGCCACCTCAACCGGAGTTCTCGAAATAGCCAACCAGGGTTTTTTCTCGAGACCAATACCGTGTTCACCCGAGATGCTGCCCTCAATCGCAGCCAGTGGCTCATACACACAACGTTCAACATCTTCGCGCACAGCTTCAGTCTCTTCGACATCTTTGCCCACACTCACTACAAAATGCAGATTGCCATCGCCAAGATGCCCAAAGGTAAAGTTGCGCACATCACTGTCCGGAAACGCCTCGGCTAGACGCTCATTCACCTCGCCGACGTAAGCCTCCATACAAGACAACCGTAAGCTGACATCGAAGGTGTAAACCGGTGCGTAGCGAAAACACTGCTCAACATCGTCGCGCATGGCCCAGAGGTTTTGGCGCTGTGCTTCGTTTTGCGCAAGCACTGCATCTGCAATGAGCTCTTGCTCAAGAGCGTCCGCAAGGGCTGCCTCAGCCGCGGCATTATCACTCCCGATGGCCTCAACCAACACGTAGTAGGGCAAATTTTGGGCCAGCGGCGCTTGCTGCTGCGCTGGCTGCGTTGTCACCACCGAATAAAAGTTGTTCCACAGCACCTCGAAGGCGCTGAGGGTGCCACCAGTGGCGGCATCAAACTGCTTTAAAAAGCGGCCCAGCTTGTCGAAGCTTTCGACGCCAACAAACATGGTGGCGCGTTTGGCCGGCGCTTCGCGCAGTCGCAGCACGGCCCGGGTGATAACTCCCAGGCTGCCCTCAGTACCCACAAAGAGCTGCTTTAAGTCGAAGCCCGCGTTGTTTTTGATCATGCGATTCATTGAACTCAGGACGGTGCCATCAGCCAACACCACCTCAAGCCCCAACACCATGTCGCGAGCCATGCCGTAGCGCACCACCCGGTTGCCCCCGGCATTCGTCGACAGATTGCCACCAATGGTGCAGCTACCGCGGCCGCCGAGATCCAGCGGAAACAGCAGACCATGTTCTTCCGCTGTCTCCTGGATCACCTGTAACACCGCACCCGCCTGCACCACCATGGTTCGGTCGAGCTCGTGCACCTCTTCTATCGCGGCCATGCGCTCGAGCGACAAGGCAATCTCGTCGTTTGCGGTTAGTCCACTGGCGACTAACCCGGTTAACCCGCCATGCGCCACCACGGGCTGCCCGTGCTCATGGCAGATCCGCATCACGGTTGCGACTTCCTCGGTCGATTGAGGGCGGACAATGGCCTTCGCCTGGATGGTGTCACTGCGCCAGATACCGGCCGACCGCCCACTGACATCGGTACCCGTCAACACCGCAGAGTCGCCCAGCGCTGCGCGCAAGGCGATCACCACCGGGTCGCTATCCGCAGGAACCGACACCGGCTCGCCGGTGGGGTTAAGTTCGGGTTCCGCCATACCTGTTTTCGCCCCTAACAAATTAGTGGTGGCACCAACTTCATGCCATGCTTGCCCAAGTATTACCCAACTTGGCAATCATGCGAAACGACTTCGATAAGGCGTACTACGACCGGTTTTACCGTAACCCGCGCACCAGGGCAGTTACTCCAGCCGCGGCCAAGCGTCAGGCTGCGTTCATTGCCCACTTTCTTCGGTATCTGGAAGTGCCCGTGAAGCGCATCGTCGACGTAGGCTGTGGATTAGGCGACGTTCTGCAAGCACTTGGCCAGGAGTACCCAAAGGCCAAGACCCAGGGCGTCGAGATCAGCAGCTATCTGTGCGAGGAGTATGGTTGGCACGAGGGTTCGGTAGTGAACTACAAAAGCGCCAAACCGTTCGATGTTGTGGTGTGCAACGATGTGATCGCCTATCTCGACGACAAACAATGCGCGAAGGCGCTAAAGAATCTCGCAGAGCTCACGAAGAGCGCAGCCTTTCTGGGCATCCTCACCGCAGAAGACTGGGAACTGTGCGATCAAGACCGCACTGATCCAGACCAACACTTACGCCCCAGGGCATGGTATGAAAAACGTCTCGCAAAACACTTTGTGGGCGTAGGTGGTGGGCTGTACTTGAAGAAGCCGCTCGAGTACCCCGTATGGACCCTGGATCGGGTGCTCGGCTAGGTCGGATACCGGACTAAAGTGCCCGTCCGGCATCCGGCACAGGCACCGCGCCTTCCTGACTCTCACCCAGCTCCTGTGTCACATCCGCCAACAGCTCCTGCACCTGCGCAAGCTCAAGGCGCCTGGTGCCCATGGCGATGAGCAGAAACATATACAGCTGGGCGCCAAGCGCGCCGTTGTTGATCTTGGACCGCAGGTTGCTCTCGGTTTGCACCACCCCGAGTGCCGCCAGCCGCGCCGTCAAATCCCGGTATTCGAGCCCTTTATAGGCCATCTCGGCACGGATTGTCCGACGAAGAGTCTCCCGCATCGCCGGTGAGTCAAACATTTTGGCCATTACTACCTCGCCACAAGCAACCAATAAACACTATAGGTCTAATAAATGTCTAATAAAGCTAACTTATGTTGATTATTTACAAGTTTTTTATTAAACTACGTTTCGTGCCAAATAACCAACAAATATTGGTTATTTATTTTATACGTCAATGAAAGGAAGCAATCTATGTTCGTCGAACCCCTTGTTCTCGTTATCGTCGTGCTGGTACTCATCGTGCTCGCCAAAGGCGTCTGCTTTGTGCCCCAGGGCTGGAACTGGACCGTGCAGCGCTTTGGCCGCTACACGCGCACCCTGTCACCAGGACTGTCCCTCATCATTCCGTTCATGGATCAGATCGGTCGCAAACAAAACATGATGGAACAGGTGCTGGACATTCCGCCGCAGGAAGTTATCTCCGCTGACAACGCCGGTGTTACCACCGACGCGGTCTGCTTTTATCAAGTGCTCGACCCTGTGAAGGCGTCCTACGAGGTCAACAATCTAACGGGCGCCATGCAAAACCTGGTGATGACCAACATTCGTGCTGTGCTGGGTTCCATGGAGATTGACGAAATGCTGTCGAACCGCGACAGCATCAACTCTAACTTGCTGGTCAAAGTCGACGAAGCGACAGACCCCTGGGGCGTGAAGATCACCCGCGTTGAAATACGCGACATCTCCCCGCCCCAAGATCTGGTCGACGCGATGGCGCGGCAGATGAAAGCCGAACGTGAGAAGCGTGCACTCATTCTTGAGGCCGAAGGCTCACGCGAGGCGGCCATTCAAATCGCCGAGGGTGAAAAGCGCAGTGAAGTCCTTAAGGCGGAGGGCGAACTTGAGGCGGCCAAGCGCGATGCTGAGGCTCGCGAGCGACTCGCCGAGGCAGAAGCCCGGGCAACCGAAGTGGTGAGCAACGCAATCGCCGGCGGCAACAGCCAGGCCATCAACTACTTTGTTGCGCAGAAATACGTTGATGCGCTGGGCAAACTCGCCGAGTCGCCCAACAACAAGGTGATGATGATTCCCCTCGAGGCCGGCAGCGTTATAGGCGCAATTGGTGGCATCAGCGAAATCACCAAAGAAGCGCTTGGTAAAACAGGAGCCGCGTAACCATGGAATGGCTTGAATCAATGACCGCCGCACACTGGCTGATACTTGGTTTGGTGCTACTCGCTCTGGAGGTAGGCGCAGGACTCGCCTACCTGCTGGGTGTCGCACTGGGTGCCATCATTGTGGCCGCCGTATTGGCCTTAGTGCCCCTGTCGCCCCTGGCCCAGTTTACGCTGTTCGCCATAAGCAGTGTCGTCGCCACCTTCGCCTACGCCCGCTTCTTCAAGAATCGCGACAGCGATGCGGCCGCAGATGGATTGCACAATCGCCTGCACGGCATGGTTGGTAAAGAGACCACACTCACTGGTGATGTGCACGGCAACGAACGTATCGCTTTTGGTGACACACTCTGGCGGGTACGCTCAGACCAACCTATAAGCGCCGGCAACAAGGTGCGGGTGGTCGGTGTGGATGACGAGATCTTGCTCATCGAGGCGCTACCCGGGGCGTAAGCCACCGTCCAAACGAGGCAGAGGAAGGCGCAATCAAGTAAGCTGAACGACGCATCAGCAACCCGAAGGCTCCTCCTCTGCACCCGCTCGATCTCGGCATTCTCATTGCCTACCTTGTTGTTATTATCGCCGTGGGTGTTGTGCTCGCACGCCGCGTTAACGACGCCAAAGACTATTTTCTGGCCGGCCGTTCGCTCGCCTGGTGGGTGATTGGGCTCTCCATAATCGGCACCAACGTCAGCGCAGAAGGTTACGTTGGCGCATCGGGCAGCAGCTATCAGCTAGGCATCGCACAGGCGAACTTCGAATGGATCGGCGCCATTCCGGCAATGATCATCGCATCGCTGATTTTTATCCCCGTGTATTGGAAGGCCGGGGTCTATTCCATTCCGGAGTACCTCGGCAAACGCTACAACCAGGCCGTGCGCGTGTTGGCCGCTGCTATCACCGCCATTTTTTCGATCTTCGCCGTGGCCATCGCCATGTGGGCCATCGCTACCACCCTGCAAACCTTCCTCGGCTGGGACACCTGGGTGGGCATTATGGTGACCGGCACCGTTGTGGGGCTGTACAGCATCACCGGCGGTCTCGCTGCCGTTGCTTTTACCGATGCACTGCAGGTGGTGATCATGTTTATTGGCGGGCTGTTTATTGTCTACCTCGGCATCACCAACGCTGGTGGCGTAAGCGCTTTTGCTGAGGCTTTGACCGCACAGAACGCGACACACTTGCAGGCGTATTTACCTGCCGACCACCCTACCTTTCCGTGGCCGGCGGTCATTATCGGGTTGGGTTTTGTGCTCTCCCCCGCCTACTGGTGTGGCGGTCAGGTCATCCTGCAACGCACCCTGGGTGCACGCACGCAGTGGGATGCGAGCGCCGCCATGATGTTCGCGGCCCTGGCAAAAACCTGCGTTCCCCTGCTTATCGTCTTTCCGGGCTTGCTTGCCCTGGTAATGATGGCCGATATTGCAGCACCCGATATGGCGTTGCCCTGGGTGATTAAAAACGTGTTGCCGCCAGGACTGTCGGGGCTGATGTTTGTGGCTGTTATTGCCGCACTACAATCCACCCTCGACTCCATTCTGAATTCAACGTCGTTGTTGATCACCCGGGACATTCGCGGCGTTCTTAGCAAGAGCGCGAACCCTGCTGCCGATCTAAAGATTGGCCGCGCCATTAGTCTGGTTATACTGTTGCTTGGCATGGCTGTCGCACCCGTTGTGGAATCGGCCGGCGGCATCTATCAGTTTATTCAAACCCTGTTGTCGCTCTTTCAAGGGCCAATGCTCGCGCTACTCATCATGGGCATTCTTACCCGCCACGCCAGCCCAACCGCAGGCACCGTTGTTTTGGTTACTGGTATTGCACTGTCGTTTGTGCTGACTACCTTCGGCGTCAACATGCTGTGGGTTGCGTTTGTCAGTTTCGTCTATTCAATGGCAGGGCTGTGGCTGCTTAGCTACATTTTCCCAAACCCGCTAAAAGATAATGGTGACGAGTTCGATCGCCTGGTGTTTGACCGTGCTTGATTCGTATTACCAATGGCTGGGCTCACTGCCCACCCCCTGGGCCAACACAATCACCATGGTGATGTTTGTCGTATTGCTGATCATTCTGTGGAGCTTTCCTAAAGAACGTATATTCGGTGATGCCCCAGATCGGGCAATCTGGCGTGACCTGCGCTGGTGGGGAACGCTACTTATCGTTTTACAACTGGGTATCTACACCCTATTTCGCTAGTCGAGAACTTCCTATGTCAATTCGCCTCTGCATTTTCCTGTTCGCAACCCTTGCACTCATCGGTTGTGCCGAAACTGCCACCACAGATGTTCCACTGGGCGTTAACAGCGATGCTAGCGCCCACAGCTCGCCACGCCTGTACGTGCTTGATTGCGGCAGCATCACCTTTGACAGTGTCGCCCCGTTTGGTCTCACGGACACTGAAACCGCCGTGCGCGAGCTGGTGGTACCCTGTTATCTAATCGATCACCCCGACGGCAAGCTGCTGTGGGATGCTGGCTTGCCTGCAGCGATGGCCGGAAATAGCGAGCCAGTCCCCATGCCTGGTGGCGGCGGATTTATGACATACAAGCGCTCACTGCTGGATCAACTGGCTGACCTCGGGCTTACACCAAAAGACATCGACAAAGTGGCCTTTTCGCACATGCACTTTGATCACACCGGCAGCGCTAACCTGTTTACGGCGTCACAACTGCTCATTCAGCAGACCGAATTTACGGCAGCGTTTGAGGAACCGGAAAAATTTGAAGGCGTATTTATCCCTGAGCTGTACATCGAACTGGCCCAGGCCAGACGTCGAATACTCAATGGCGATCACGATGTATTTGGCGATGGCAGCGTGCAGATCATTAGCGCGCCGGGCCATACGCCCGGTCATCAGGTGCTGTTACTTAAGCTCGCAGCCAGTGGCCCGCTGGTACTATCCGGCGATCTCTACCACTTTCGCTTCAGCCGCGAGAACCGCCGCACCCCGGTGTTCAATCACTCCGCCGAAACCACGCTCACCTCGATGGAACGGGTTGAAGCTTTAGTTACAAAAGAAGACGCGCGGTTCTGGATTCAGCATGACAAAGCCCTGTACGACACGCTGCGACGAGCGCCTGCGTACTACGACTAGTAACGGCCAGCAGCCTAGAGCCGATACACTCGGGCTGCCGTGTCATGAAAGAACGCGGATTTCTCAGCCGCGGAGCCACCAGCAGCGATCTTCTTAAACGAATTCCACAGCACATTGTAGGAACAGCTTGCCTTGTCGACAGGGAAGTTACTTTCGAACATGCAGCGCTCGGCACCGAATACCTCCAGCGCCACGTCGTACCAGTCGCGAGTAGCCGCAACCAGCGCATCAGAAGTTGGCGGCTGTGGTGCCTTGTTGAAGCCAAACCCGTTCACCGGCATCACTAACCCTCCCAGTTTGGCATTGACATTGGGACAGCTCGCGAGCTCGGCAATGTCTTTGCGCCAGGCGGCAAAAATCTCCTCGCGCTTGCCCGCATAGGGGCCAATGCCCAGTGGGCCGCCAAAGTGGTCGAGAATAATGGTGGTGTCTGGAAACGCCCGGGCGAGCTGCGTGACTTCGGCCACTTGCGGGTGATACACCCAACAGTCAAAGCTGAGGCCCCTTGCGCCCAGCTCGGCAAATCCCTCACGAAAGCGGCTATCGCTCAGCAAGTGTTCGACGGGATTGCTGTGAGAATTGCGCACCGTGCTCGCGGCATCCCAACCCGCCGCATGCCGAATGCCTTTGAAACGGGCTGTGACCGACATGTGGGCGTCCAGCACCTCACCCACTCGAGCACCCAAAGTGAGATCGGCAAAGCTAACAATGCCGAGCGCGGCCTGGGTCGGACCAAAGCCACCGCTGGCGGCCATGGCCGCCACACCGTTCACAAAGTCGGTTTCACCCACCGGGCGCATAGCCTCTGGTCCGGAGGCGCGGTACATCGCCGCACATTCAACAAACACAGTCGATACCACGTTATGACCGCTACCTGTATCGGCCAGTAGCTCAGGCAGCAAATAGCGGCTATCTGGCCTATCCCACAGATGGTGGTGGGGATCGCAAATAGGCAAGTCGGGGTCAAGAGTTTCTTCTGACACTTGATCGAGCCAACTTTTATCTGCTCCCGCCATGATCTGTTTCCAACTACCGAGTAATTTTTTCGAGATTTTTGTCGTTTTGCTACTTCGCAGGCTAACGCGAACCCAGAACCGAGTACAATCAACATCGTGGCACTGCTCAAATACGAACCCGTAAAAAACTGGCGTAGCTACATCCCCATCCTGGATGTTTTGCGGCGCTATCGCAGCGGCGATTTTAGCCACGATGCGGTGGCCGGAATTATTCTGGGCATCATCACCGTACCCCAGGCGGTGGCCTACGCCTTCCTCGCCGGGCTACCGCCTGAAGCCGGTCTGTATGCGTGCCTGCTGCCCATGCTGATCTATGCCGTACTCGGCTCAAGTCGCGAGCTTGTGGTGGGACCCGTGGCTGTTGCCGCCCTTATGGTTGCCGCTACTGTCAAAGAGTTTGCGCCGGCTTACTCCTACGAATACCTCTCAATTGCCACCATCATCAGCGTGCAGGCGGGCTTGCTGCTATTGATTTTGCGGCTATCACGCATGGGCGGCGTGGTTAACCTGCTTAGTCACCCCGTGGTGAGCGGCTTTGTTAACGCGGCAGCACTCATCATTATTTTGAGCCAGCTCCTGCCATTCACAGGCCAGGCCTCCCAGGTGGGCAACAATACCTGGGACAACCTGCTGGCTTTGAGCGGTTCAATGGAGAACATCAATCCCGTTGCCGCCGCCATAGGACTGGGCGGGCTCCTGGTGCTGTGGCTGACTCAGCGGTTTGGCTATTTGCTGCTCAAGCCGTTCAGCAGCCGCGATACCGAAGAGCTCATGCAAAGCCCCATTACGCGCGTCGGACCCATGCTTGTCGTGTTACTCAGCGTGCTGGTTGTCATTGGGTTTAACCTCGACGAAAACTACGCTGTGGCTACGGTTGGCGCTATTCCCGCCGGACTCCCCAGCCTGATAATTCCGCCATTCAATGTCGACCTGTGGATCGATCTTGCGCCCTCGTCCGCTATCATTGCGCTGGTTGCCTATGTCGAGAGTTTCACCGTAGCCACAATGCTTGCGACCCGACGCCGCCAGCGTGTAAACAGCCACCAGGATCTCATTGCCCTGGGTGCAGCGAACATTGGGGCCGCGTTCACCGGCGCCTATCCGGTAGCAGGCAGTTTCTCTCGCAGTAGCGTAAATTTTGCAGCCGGAGCACGCACGCCGATTAGTGCCATGGTGTGCGCGGTGGTTGTCGTGATTACTCTGCTTGCCCTCACGCCCTTGTTCGCCCGGTTGCCGCACGCAGCACTGGCCGCCATTATCGCCGCGTCGGTGTACTCCTTGATCGACTTCAGGAGCCTGAGTGGGCACTGGCGCTTCTATCACCACGATGTGATTACCCACGTAACCACCATGATTGCCGTACTCGCGCTCGACGTAGAAACCGGTCTGTTGATTGGCGTTGCTACTTCCATCGCCCTGTTTATCCGGCGCTCCTCGCGCCCCACCGTGACCCTGATCGGCCGCATACCAAACAGCGAAGTGTTCCGCAGCACCAAGCACCACGACGTCGAAACCTTTGGCCACGTTGCAGCGATACGCATCGACGAAAACATGTATTTCGCCAATGCCAGTCAAATCGAAAACCGCCTACTTAAAGTGGTGCAACAAAAACCCCGCACGCGGCACCTGCTCATTGTAATGAGCGCAGTTAATCTGGTGGACGTGAGCGGACTGGAAATGCTGCGCCGAGTCAACGAAAACCTCGGCAGAATGGACATCAAATTGCACATCGCTGAGGTCAAGAGCAAGGTGATGGACGCTTTGAAGACAACCGAACTGCCCACTACAATTTCCGGCAGTATCTTTTTCAGTACCGATCAAGCCATGCGCGACCTGGCAGACCGGGGGTAGGACCCCATTGGCTCGCGTCTAAATTGTTCACTACAACCGGTTTTCTCTCGCTTGCTCCACCGCATCTTCCTGCTCGATGGCCCGCGCAAGCGCATCGACCAGTTGAGCGCGTTTGAACGGCTTGGGCAGGAACACAAAATCATCCCGTGTGTTTTCGCTGAGCGCGTTGTCGCGGTCGAACCCGCTCATTATTACCACGGGCAGATCGGAGTATTCAGAATTCAGAGCATCAGCCAACTCGATTCCGGACATCTCCGGCATCGTCAAATCAATGAGAGCGGCACTGATATTTTGATTATCTTCTATCACTGCCTGCGCTCTGACCCCGCTTTCAGCAGTAAGCACGGAGTATCCGGCTGCCTGCAGAAAAGATTCGGCGAATTGCAGCACCCCGCGATCATCGTCGACAACTAACACCGGCGATGGCAGTGGTTTTGATGGAAACGTTTCAACCGTCGGAGCCTCGGCCATAGATACCCCATCGCCCGTTGGG